>SKVA01000548.1 GCA_007129695.1 Spirochaetaceae bacterium
ATGCCCAGGAAGAACCCGGTCAGCGCGTTGCGCATCAGCAGGATCACCGAACCCGATATCAGCCACTGAGCGTAGGTTGTCTCGAGTGGCACTTGCGCGGGATCGTGCCCCATGATGCCGAAGAACCCCGGGATCACACGTGCAATCACCAGGACGATCGGTACCGTGGCGACCGAGAACAGCAGCGCCTGGACCGTCGCGCGTGCGCATTGCGTGTGCTGGTTCGCTCCGTAGTACTGCGCGACGATCGCGTTCACGTATCCGGCGATTCCGGCGAACACGCTGACAACGGTGAAGTTTGTCAGTCCGCCTGCCATCGCGGCGGCCAGATGTACTTTGCTCACGCGTGCCAGGAACAGGCGATCGACGAAGAGCATCGCCGTCTCCGACGCCTGCGAAATGATCATCGGGAGCGCGATAGCGACCAGGCGCGCCAGAAGCACGCGCGTGCTGGCTCCCGGTTCTATCGCGGCGGGTTCGTCGCGGTTCGGTGGCATCGCGCAAGTATACGGTGGTCGAACCAATATGGGAATGTTCGGATGAACTACGGAACCAGAAAATCCTTGAGCGCCCGGGTGACCTCGTGCGCACGGCTCTTGAACACACCGTGCCCGGCCCGAGGGATCGTCTGAAGAGTTCCGTAGTCGGCGATCAGCGCGGTCTGCCTGGCTTCGTCGGGTGGGAAGAACACGTCGTGCTCTCCGTTGACGATCAGAAGCGGCGCGGCCAGGTGCGCAACGCGTTCGCGGACGTCGGCGTCGCGCACGATCTGGGTCAACCCCACGTAATGGCCGGGATGCGCTGGAGTGCCGTAGAGTCGAGGAAAGCCCCACGCGATTGCCCCAAGCATCGCGCGTTCGATCGGCCCCGGGTAGTACGCGCGAGTCTGGCGACGGGCCAGCTCGCGCCACCTTCCGGCAGATGCGTCGTCGATCGCAAGATTCAGTAGAGACCGCCCCGCATCCGACACCCGTGCGCCACCGGCGACCAGCGCGAGCCGTCGGCACCGGCGACCGATGCGGGCAGCCACTTCGACTGCGATAATCGATCCGGTCGATACCCCGATCAGCGATAGATCGGCCAGTTCCAGCTCGTGGATCAGGTCGACGTAGTCGTCGACGATTCGGTCCAGCGTCGACTCCTGAGTCACCGTACGCCGCCACGCGACGCATAGGCCGCCGTCGACGAGCTCTTCGAACGCACCGCGAACCCCTTGGAGTCGCAGCCCGTCGGGGACCTCTACTTCGGGCTCGACCCCCGGTATCACCAGGCGGGTAGGTAACCCGTCGCCGATCACGGCGTACGGCGCGCCCGTTGCTGCGATGGAGGAATAGCCGCTGACCATAGCTGCAATATAGTCACCGGCTGGGTATACTCCAACCGGATGATCGAAGGAATGGCATCGCTCTATCGTCTCAAGGAGCAGCCGCGGCAGGGATGGCTGTTGCGGGGGGTCGTCGATCCGGAATCGGTGGCTGATCACAGCTGGGGCACCGCTCTGTTGTGCACCGTCTACGCCGAACAGGCTGGAGTCGACCGCAGCCGCGCGGTCGAAATCGCGCTCGTTCACGACCTGGCGGAGGCGATCACCGGCGACGTGCCGACGCGGGTTGCGACCATGAACGACGATCGGGTAGTCGCCGACAAGCGCAGGAGTGAGCTCGGCGCGATGGCAACTCTCACCGGGGAGCTCGATCCGGCTACGCGCCTTCACATCACGGCGTTGTGGCACGAATACGAGGAGCGAGCTACCGCTGAGGGTCTTTTCGTGCGCGACATGAACTTGATCGACATGCTGCTTCAGGCATACGTCTACGAGGCGGACAGAAGGTACGACCGGGACGACGCATCGCACTTCGACGATTACGCGGGTATGGACGAGTTCTTCGCGACGAGCGTCGCGCGCCTTGCGACGCCAATCGGAAGGACGCTCTACGACGAGGTCGCGCGTGCGTACGCGACGCTACCGACCGTCGTCGCGCGGGGAGGGTTTCGTGTCTGACGCCGCATTCGCTTCGCGCGTAACCGAGCTCAACGATGCGCGGCCAAGGTCGGGGGCGTACGTGCTCTACTGGATGCAGAACAGCCAGCGGTCGCGGGGTAACCACGCGCTCGAGTACGCGATACGTCGGGCGAATGAGCTTCGCGTGCCCGCGCTCGTCTGTTTCGCGCTGACTCCCGATTACCCCGACGCGAGCGAGCGACACTACCGCTTCATGATCGAAGGATTGGCCGACGTCGCGACCGGGCTCAAGCGGCGCGGCGTCGCGTTCGTGGTCAGGTTCGGTGATCCGCCCGCGGTTGCGCTCGACCTCGGTCGCGACGCGTCGCTGATCGTCTGCGACCGTGGCTACCTGCGCCATCTGCGGCAGTGGCGGTTCGACGTCGCGCGGACTGCGCGCTGTCCGGTTGTGGAGGTCGAGACCGACCTCGCGGTCCCGGTCGAGGCCGCGTCGTCCAAGCGCGAGTACGCGGCGCGGACGATCAGGCCGCGAATCCATCGACGTCTTGCCGAACACCTTGTGATGCCCGATCGGGTCGACCCCGACAACCTGCTCGACCCGGTGCCCGCCGGAGTCGACGTCGGTGACGTGGATGCGGTGATGGGCCGGGTATCGGCTGACGTGCACCCCGCTCCGGTGAGCGGATTCTTCCGCGGTGGACAGTCGGCAGCGTGGTCACGGTTCGAGCGGTTTCGCGATTCCACGCTCGAACGCTACGAGGAGCAGCGCAGCGAACCGGCCTCCGACGTCGCGTCGGGCCTGAGCCCCTACCTGCACTTCGGCCAGATCTCCGACCTGGAGATCGCGATCGAGTTGGGGGCGCATGAGTTCGTGGCGGGTCTCGAGCAGGGCAAGGCGCGGATGTCCAATCAGCCGGGGAGTGTGGGGATGCGAACCGATTCAGCGACGCTCGCGAGTTCGCGCGATGCGTTTCTGGAGGAACTCCTGGTGCGGCGCGGCCTGGCGTTCAACTACGTCTGGTACACACCGAACTACGATCGCTACGAAGCGCTACCCGACTGGGCGAGGGGGACGCTCGATGACCATCGGGACGACGAGCGACCCGCACGCTATGCGCAGGAGCAACTCGACGCGGCCGGCACTCACGACCACTACTGGAACGCGGCGATGATCGAGATGAAGGTTACCGGATCGATGCAGAACTACATGAGAATGTACTGGGGCAAGAAGATTCTAGAGTGGAGCGAGTCCCCCGAACAGGGCTTCTACACGACGCTCGCGCTGAACAACCGCTACTTCCTGGACGGGCGTGACCCCAACAGCTACGCGAACGTCGGGTGGATCTACGGGCTGCACGACCGACCGTGGACCGAGCGCGATGTGTTCGGGAAGGTGCGCTACATGAACGCCAA
>SKVA01000130.1 GCA_007129695.1 Spirochaetaceae bacterium
AACGGAACCTCGTACGTCAGAAACCGACCCATCCCTTCGGAATCCAGAATCGTCGCGCCGCTTATTCCAGCCTCAACGTACGCTTCGAGCACCTGTTCGAGGAGCTCCTCGCGGTTGAGAACGAATACCAGGAGTTTCATTGCACGATCGAGTATAATCCACGACCGTGCACCACGAACAGCCACGCTGGCTCACCTATCTCGCCTTGATCACCGCGGTCGTCGGATGGGGGAGCTCGTTCGTCGCGACCAAGGTCGCTCTGGAGACGCTGCGGCCCGCGACGCTGATCTTCTTCAGGCTCGCGTTCGCCGCGGGCTTCTTCGCGGTCATGCTCCATGCGCGACGAACCCGGGTTCGCGGCACGCGCACGCCGCTGCGCGAGTTCATCCCCCGGCTTGTGCTGCTATCGCTGTTCGAGCCGATTGCGTACTTCTTGCTGGAGACCGAAGGCATCGCGCGCACGTCGGCGTCGAGCGCGTCGCTTGTGATCGCGTCGATCCCGGTGTTGGTCGCCGTTGTCGCGCGGATCGTGCTGCACGAGCGGCTCGACGCAAGGGGCTGGATCGGCACGCTGGTGTCGCTCGCCGGGGTCGTGCTGCTGGTAACCGGGGACAACAACCCCGACTACGCCGACTCGTCGCTCGTTGGGAATCTGCTCGTCTTCGCAGCGGCGCTGTCGGCAGCCGGCTACATCGTGACGGCGCGCAGCCTCAGTGGGCGCGTCGATCCGCTGTCGATGACGTTCGTTCAGATGGTCACCGGAGCGCTCTTCTTCCTGCCGCTGTTCGCCGCGAACACGATCCGGTTCGGCACGCCTGAGATCACGCCGCGCGTCGCGGTCGCGTTCGGCTTCCTGGCGCTCGTTGCGACGGTGGTCGCGTTTCTGTCGTACAACTACGCGTTGTCGCGTATACCGGCCGGAAAGGCCGCGGTGTTCATCAACGGAATACCGCTCGTGACGGTGATCGTCGCGTCGCTGCTGATCGGGGAGACGCTCTCGGCCGTGCAGGCGATCGCGGGGATCGTGATCGTCGGCGGCGTCGCGGTTACGACTATACGTAGTAGGAGCGCAGCGGTGGAAAGCCGTTGAACTCCACCGACGAGTAGCTCGTCGTGTACGCACCCGTGCTCAGGAAGTAGACGCGGTCGCCGATCGCTAGGTTGAGCGGCAGCGCGTACTTGTAGTGCTCGTAGAGCGTATCGGTGCTGTCGCACGTCGGTCCGGCCAGGATCGACTCCTCGACCTCACCACTCTTGTCGGTGAGAATCGGGTACTTGATCGCCTCATCGAGCGTTTCGATCAGCCCGGAGAACTTCCCGACGTCCAGGTAGATCCAGCGGTTGAGCGACGTGCGCGACTTGCGAGAGATCAGCACGACCTCACTGACGAGAACGCCCGCGTCGGAGACGAGCGAACGGCCCGGCTCCAGGATGATCCGTGGAACGCTATCGCCGAACTCGGACTCCAGGAATCGATGTATCTCGGACGCGTAGGTCGCGACCGGGTTGGTCGGCGTCACGTAGGTCGCCGGAAACCCACCGCCGATGTTCAGGAGCTTCAGTCGAATGTCCTCTTCTTCGCGGAGTCTCACGAATATGGCGCTCACCTTCGCAATCGCTGCGTCCCACGCGCCGATGTCGCGCTGCTGCGATCCGACGTGAAACGACAGGCCGGCCGGTACCAGCCCCAGATCGCGCGCGAGCACCAGAAGGTCGTACGCCATGTCGGGCTGACAGCCGAACTTGCGGGTCAGCGGCCAGTCGGCCGACTGGCCGGTGTCGGTGAGCACCCGGACATAGATCTGCGCTCCCGGTGCCGCCCGCGCGATGTTGCGCAGATCGGCCTCCGAGTCGGTCGCGAACAGCCGCACCCCGCGCTCGTGCGCGTAGCGCACGTCCTTCGCCTTCTTGATCGTGTTGCCGAAGCTCGTCCTGTCGGCGCTGACTCCGAGTTTCAGCACGCGGTCGAGCTCGTAGACCGATGCGATGTCGAAACACGATCCCTTATCGCGCAGAAGCTCGATGACCTCGGGGGCCGGATTCGCCTTGACAGCGTAGTAGACGCCGGCATCAGGAAACCCGGCGGTCAGTTCATCGTAGAGATCACTGATCGTCTGTCGATCGACGACCAGGAAGGGCGTCTCCTTTGAATCGGCTACCGCACGGATGCGCGCGAGCACGTCGGGCTCGATCGGTGTCGTCATGGCGTTCTCCTTTGGGAGCGGTTCACGCGAGCGTGTACGCGTCGGCGCTTGACTCCTGCGCAAACTGCGTCCCGGAGCGCGCCGCGTCGATTACCCGTATCACCTCCACCGCCTCATCAAGCGTCACCGGAAACGGCGCATCGCGCCGTATAGCGGCGTGGAGGTGATCCCATATCTCGCTCGGATCGCCGTCGGGCACGCGACGGTCCTCTTCTATCCACGGGAGATCCTCCGGCTGGCCAAAGTTCGACCCGATCGTCCGGTTGCCCAGAGCGAGCGCTCCGCTCGGCTGCGTGAACTCTGATCCAGGAACTCCGGGGTACGCGGTCCGCGGAGCAAGCGTTGAGTCCGGGTCTAGATACCGCAGATGCAGCGTTCCGCCGCCCCCGGTCAGCCCGCCCTTCGTGCCCCAGATGAGGTATTCGGGCGACGCAATCGCGGCGCCTCCGCTGACTTCGACGTCGACGACCGTCCCGGTCTGCCCGGTCAGTACGATCTTGACATGGTCCTCAGCATCGCCGACCGCCGCAACACGGGCGAGCGATGCGTGGACCGAACGCAGCGGCATCGCCGGTGCGCCCAGAAACTGCAGCGCGTGGTCGATGATGTGCGACCCCCAGTTCGACAGCTGGCCGCCCCCGAACTCCAGGAGCGTCTGCCAGTCGTTTCGCCGACCGTAACTCGTACGCGATAACCTGATCTGTACCGGATCGCCGATCAACCCCGACTCAAGGATCGAGCGGACCGCGCGAAACCCCGGCTCAAAGCGGCGATTGTGCCGCACGTAGAGCGTCCCCGGGCCGCGATCCGACTCAGCGCATAGCGATCGCGCCTGCTCGTACGTCGAGCACATCGGCTTCTCAACGAAGACGATCTTCCCGGCCCGAAGCGCTCGCATCGCGTGAGCGTAGTGATCAACGCTCCTGGTGGCAATACTGACGAGCTCCACCGCAGGGTCGCCCAGGACGTCGTCGATCGTATCAGTGATCCGCGCGGAGGGGTAGCGATCGGCGAAGCGCTCGCGCCACGGGGCGTACGTGTCGCACCCTGCGACAACCGTGAACATCGACGGGCGGCGATCGATCTCGCTACATTGCATACCCCAGCCGGCCCGGCCGACACCGACGACTGCGACGCGTACAGGTGAATCGTTGTCCATCGCTGCATAATTGACAAATCGGTGCGAGAAGTCAAAGGGGTGGGGTTTGCGCATTGACGGCGTCGCGCAACGGGTTGACAATGAGAGCTACAGACGCTGGAACCACCGCCGGACGATCTACGCCGCCGGCGCGACCGGCGCCGAGGAGGGTGTATGCTTCGCCTGAATCAACCACCATACAACGTATCGTTTCTGGGGGTGCTCGCCGCGGCAGCGGAACACTACGCGATGGACGTACCGGTCTCCACGCTCTACGGGGCAAGCGGCCACGCGTTCCTGACGAACGTGCACCGCGATCTGTGCCCGAGCGGTCCCTACGTATGGGATCACAGCCGGGTGTTCGACCTGCTGCGCAACATCGGTCTGGATGTGACCGACATCGGCTTCTTCACGAACGATAGCGGCGCTGACGAGCGAGAAGCGCTCGAAGCGCGCCTGCAAGAGCACCTTGACGACGGGACGGTCTGCGGCGTAGTCAACCTGGACCATCAACTGATCCTGGGGTACGAGCACGGACGGTTCGTGCTCGGGCAGCCGTGGGGTGACGCACCGACAACGCCGCCGACGCTCTCATCGGAGACCTGGGTCGAGTTCGGCGACGACATCCATGCGCTGTTCTATGCGGTCACCCGCTGCGATCCGGTAGACGAACGCACCGCGGCGGTCGACGCTTTGCGGTTCGCGATCGATCTCTACGAGCGCCCGCGTGAGTACGTCGAGCCTGACTACGGGATCGGGCCCGAGGCGTACGACAACTGGATCGGTGCGGTGCTCGCGGGTTCGGGCAGCGGACACGGGGCGTGGTGGAACGCGATGGTCTGGGCCGAGTGCAAAGCAGAAGCCGCGAGCTATCTGCGAAGGCTCGCGTCTGACGCGCCGGCGATTGCCGACAGAGCGAGAGACGCCGCGGAGAAGTACAATCGGGTCGCCGGACATCTGCGCGCCGCCGCTGACCGGGAGCTCGACACCGAGCTGAAGCTTGCGGCAGTCCGCCGCGCGCGCGACGACGAGCAAGAGGCCGTGGAGCAACTCGTCGACGTGGTCAGAGGGCTCACGGAAGCCGACGACCGGTCTTGACTGTTCGCAGACTCCTCACTATACTTTGATTAATCAAAGTATAAATCTGCCGTATAGCAGATGAGGAGATTGCTATGACCAAAAAGCCGCTCGTCTCCGTCGCGCTGTTCGCGTTCCTGTTGTTCCTGTCGCTCCCGTCGTACGCCGGCGGTGGCCCTGAGTCGCCGCCCGCCGGACGCGAAGGACGGCTCAACGTCGTGGCAACCACCGGGATGATCGGTGACGTCGTGCGCAACGTAGCCGGCGACCTGGCAACGGTGCATACGCTGATGGGTGAGGACATCGATCCGCATCTCTACCGCCCGACGCGCGCCGATGTCGCGCGGATGCAGGCGGCAGACATCATCTTCTACAACGGGCTGCTGCTGGAGGGCCGGATGGGCGACACCCTTGTCCAGATCGGACGAACGAAACCGGTCTTTGCGGTGTCCGAGCGCGTCGACGAGTCGTTGCTTCTTGACGATGAGGAGTACGAAGAGGCATTCGACCCGCACCTGTGGATGGACGTGTCGCTCTGGATGAAGGCGGTCGACGTCATCGCCGACGCGCTCGCCGACGTCGATCCGGCTAACGCCGATGCATTCGGGGCGAACGCGACCGCGTACCGGATCCAGCTCGAAGAGCTGGATGCGTACGTGCGCCGGATCGCGGCGACGGTCCCCGACGAGCGCAGGGTACTCATCACCGCGCACGACGCGTTCGGCTACTTCGGCAACGCGTACGGCTTCGAGGTACTCGGCGTTCAGGGCATGAGCACCGAATCGGAAGCGGGGCTCGACGACGTCAACTCTCTGGTCAACTTCGTGGTCGATCGCGGCATTACAGCGGTGTTCGCCGAAACGACGGTTCCCGATCGCGCGCTTTCGGCGGTCATCGAAGGCGCCGCGGCGCGGAGGCACCGGGTTGAGATCGGCGGAGAGCTCTATTCCGACGCGATGGGCGCACGGGGAACGTACGAAGGTACGTACATCGGCATGATCGACCACAACGCGACGACGATCGTCCGCGCGCTCGGCGGATCTGCTCCCGAGCGCGGTCTGCATGGCCGGCTCGGGCAATGAGCGCGCTCCCCAGGATCGCCCGCGCCAGTCGCGGTCGACCCCTCTTTCGTGTAGAATGCCGCCATGAGCGTTGACACCTCGGCCCCGGCGACTACGTCAGACACCGCGCTTCGGGTCGCCGACCTCACCATCGCGTACCAGAGGAAGCCCGTCCTGTGGGACGTCGACCTGGTCGTCCCGGCCGGCGTAGTTGCCGGCATCGTCGGACCGAACGGCGCCGGAAAGAGCACGCTGATCAAGGCGGTGCTCGACCTGGTACCTCACGCGTCCGGGCTGGTAGAAGTGTTCGGCAAGCCGTACCGCAAGCAGCGCAGCCTGGTCGGGTACGTTCCGCAGCGCGAAAGCGTCGACTGGGACTATCCGATCAGCGCTCTCGAGCTTGTGGAAATGGGTCTGTACCGGAAGATAGGCTGGCTCAAACCGGTCACGCGAGCGTACCGCAGCCAGGCGCTTGCCGCGCTCGAAGAGGTCGGCATGGCCGACTTCGCTAATCGGCAGATCAGCCGGCTGTCGGGCGGACAGCAACAGCGGATCTTCCTCGCGCGCGCGCTCGTGCAGGATGCGTCGGTCTACTTCATGGACGAGCCGTTCGCAGGGGTCGATGCAGCAACCGAAAAGGCGATCATGGCTATCCTCCTGCGATTGCGGCAGCGGCAGAAGACGGTCTTTGTCGTGCACCACGACCTGGAGACGGTCCGGGAATACTTCGACTACCTGATCATGCTCAACATGCGCGTGGTCGCCGCCGGAGCGGTCGCCGACGTCTTCACGTCCGATAACCTCCGCCGAACCTACGGCGGTCGTCTGACGCTGCTCGATCGCGCGGTTGACGCGATCGGAGGCATCCGACAGTGAACGTCGAACGCCTCCTGAGAACCCTCCTGCTCAGCGACTACAACACCCGCGTCGTCGTGTTCGGGACGGTCGCGCTCGGCATCGCCGGGGGTGTGATCGGGGTGTTCCTGCTGTTGCGCAGACGCGCGCTCCTCGCAGACGCGGTCAGCCACGCGGCTTTGCCCGGGGTCGCGATCGCGTTCCTTGTACTGGTCGCGCTCGGTCAGTCAGGGCGCAACCTGCCCGTACTGATGATTGGCGCGCTGGTGTCGGGGTTGATCGGGATGGGCTGCGTGATCGTCGTGAACCGCTACACCCGTCTGTCGGAGGACGCGGCGCTCGGGATCGTGCTGAGCGTGTTCTTCGGTTTTGGGGTCGCTCTGCTCGGTATCATTCAGAAGATGCGCGGTGCCGCTGCTGCAGGACTGGATTCGTTCATCTACGGCAAGACCGCATCGATGATCCGTTCAGACGCGCTGCTGATCGGAGTCGTCGCGGTGGTGGTCCTCATCGGGACGACGCTGCTGTTCAAGGAGCTGCGGCTGATCACCTTCGACCCCGACTTCGCGGCAGGCGACGGCTGGCCCGTCGGTACTCTGGACGTGACTCTGATGGCGCTGGTCGTCATCGTCACCGTCATCGGTCTTCAGTCGGTCGGGATCATCCTGGTGATCGCGCTGCTGATCATCCCGCCGGCCGCCGCGCGCTTCTGGACCGAAAGTCTGCGCCTCATGGCGGTGATCTCCGGGCTGATCGGCGCGCTCGGCGGATATCTGGGCACCGCGATCAGCGGCATGGCGCCACGACTGCCCGCCGGTGCGGTTATCGTGAGCGTGATGGGAGCGGCCTTCACAGTCAGCTTCCTGTTCGGTAGCGAGCGCGGCCTGGTGAGAGTCCTGCTCGACAGCCTCGCACTGAGGCGGCGCGTACTCAATCAGAACCTGCTGCGCGCGTTGTACGAGTGCGAGGAGACCGGCTGCACCGACTCTGCCGACGGTCAGATACACTACCTGAGCACTGCTCGCGGGTGGTCGGCACCGCAGCTGCGCCGCTGGATCCGACGCGCCACGCGGCAGGGCCTGCTGACGACCGGCGAAAACGGGTGCTGGGACTTCACCGATCACGGCCGGCGCGAAGCTACACGCGTCACCAGGAACCACCGACTCTGGGAGATCTACCTGTTGGAGCACGCCGATGTCGCTGCTGCGCACGTCGACCAGGGCGCCGACTTGATCGAGCACGTCCTGGGCGATGCGCTTGTCGCCGAGCTGGAGGACGTTCTTGCCGATCGCGATGCGCTTCCGGCCAGTCCGCACAGCCTGCTGCCCGCGAATGAGGCACGCACATCATGATCTGGACGCCGCTCGACACCTGGATCGTCGCAGCCGCCGCGATCGCCGGTGCGGCGTGCGCGCTGTCCGGCTCCTTCCTGGTGCTCAGGAAGATGAGCATGATGGGCGACGCGATCAGTCACGCGGTGCTGCCCGGAATCGCGGTGGCGTTCATACTGACGGCAAGCCGAGCAAGCGGCGCGCTGTTCATTGGCGCGGCGCTGGTCGGCATTCTGACCGCGGTGCTGGTGCAGATCATCAGGCAGTACGGCCGAGTCGATCACGGCGCGTCGATGGGGGTGGTGTTCACCGTGCTCTTCGCGATCGGGCTCATTCTGATCGAACAGGCCGCGGGCCAGGTGGATATACATCCGGAACACGTGCTGTTCGGTTCGGTCGAACTCGTCCCGCTCTACACGATTCGTGTGCTCGGCGCGAATCTGCCGCGCGGTGTAGTCGTTGTCACGATCGCGCTCGTCGCAAACCTGGTGGTGTTCGCCGCGCTGTTCAAGGAGTTCAGGCTTGCGACCTTCGACCCGGAGCTCGCGACGACGCTCGGCGTGAACGCGAAGCTCATGCACTACCTGTTGATGACGCTCGTCGCGATCACGACGGTCGCATCGTTCGAGGTGGTCGGGAGCATTCTGGTAGTCGCCATGTTGGTAGTCCCGGGAGCGACCGCTCATCTGCTCACGCGGCGGCTCCTCCCGTTCCTGACCGTTGCGGTCGTCGTCGCGATCGCGGCGGCCGTACTGGGACATCTGGCGGCTATCGGGATACCGCCGCTTTTCGGTTTCGAGGACACCAGCACCGCCGGTTCGATGGCGGTCGTACTCGGCGGGCTGTTCTTCGTCGCGTTTCTGTTCGCACCCGAGCACGGCGTCGTCGCGAAGGCGTTCGCGCGGATCGGACTACGGGTATCTATTCTGACGCAGGACGTGCTCGGACTCCTGGCGCGCGTCACCGAAGGCACGGCGTCGACTTCCACGCCGCGGACCACGACCGACACGTTACGCGAGTATCGTCGCTCTCCGTTCCGCAGACGGCGGTCGGGGCTGCAACTCGGGCTCACGCTGCTCAGACTACGTGGGCTTGTCCGGCGGCGTGACGGTCGCTACGCGTTGACCGGTGCGGGCCGCGACGCAGCCGCCGGGATCCTGCGGACGCATCGGCTGTGGGAGCGCTTCTTCTTCGACGAAGCGGGAGTCGATCTCTCTGAACTGCACCACGCCGCCGACTATCTGGAGCACTACACCGATGCCGACCTGCAGGGCGCGCTTTCCGAAGAGCTATTGCGCCCCGCTACCGATCCGCGCGGTCGTCGCATCCCGGAGTGAGTCACCGCGTGCGTGGAAGAACTCGAGCATGTGCTGCTGGACTCCTGCGAAGAACTCGCGCTCGAGCCTGGCCGCCGCGCGCCCGACGTAGCGGAAGTGCCACGGTTCAAAGATATACCCGGTGATCTCCTCATACCCTTCGGGATAGGAGAGCGAAAAACCGAAGCGCCAGGCGTGCTCGGCAAGCCATCTGCCCCCGGGCATATCGGCGAACTCGCGCGCGATCGGCGCGAAGTCAACGGCGGTCCCCAACTGGTGCTGCGAACTACCGGGTCGCGCGGAGAACATCGACGCGGCGACCTCACCGTGACGCGCCGCGTACGCCGTGAACAGCTGAGCCTGGTACTCGTACGAGCGGTACGCCGACTGAACGATGAGCTCTACCCCTGCTTCGCGCGCGGCGGCGGCCATCTCAAGGAGGTCCGCCGCGATGATCCGCCTGATCTCGCGCTCGCCGACTGCGTAGCCGATTCTTCCGGCGAACTGCGACAGCGGTACCAGATCGTCGGGCGCGTACGTCGCCGGGAGCGGGTTGTTCTTGTCCACGAGCATGGTGAGCTCCGCCGGCGCGGCAAGAACCTCCCGGACAAGCGACAGAAAGCCACCCGGGTCTTCAGCAACCCGGCTACGGGTCGGCGCGGGGGTCGACGATACCAGATCGGCAAGCTCGTCATGCGTCAGACTGAACTCCTGGTGGACCGATGTGTCGACGGCAGGCGTCGTGGTCGCGCGTTCGGGTCCGCACCCGGTTACGAGAAGGGTCATAATCACGACGGCGGCGGATGGTATCAGAACCGATCGAACGGTGGTCATGGAGACAGTGTCGTCATCAGCGTGCCGATTATCAACCCTGCCGATGTGGATCGGCGTCAACGAGCTCCGCGCGGCGCGGCGGATCGGCTCCAATCCGCGAGCAGGTGATCGCGGCGACCCGACCGCACAGATCCACGAGCGAACTCAGGTCAGCCACGGAAAGGCGTGAGACCGCACGCGGCTCGACGATGCCGTGCTCATCGAGCCACACGAGCGCGGCGGCCATGTACGAGTCTCCGGCACCGATCGTGTCGGCAACTACGGCCGACTTCGCGGCGACCGAAACGGTGTGCTTCGCGGTGGTCGCCGTGCTGCCGGCGCTTCCGCGCGTCAGAAGCACCATCCGGACGCCGCGCGACAGCACTTCGCCGATCGCATCGGCGTGCCCAACGCCGGGGAACATCCAGGACAGGTCCTCATCGCTGGCCTTGACGATCGTCGCCGCGCCGAGCGCACGGAAGACCCGCGCGCGGTAGTCGGCTTCGTTGGCCACGAGCGTCGGACGGATATTGGGGTCGAATACGATCACGCGCGAGTCGCGCTCGCGTTCGACCAGGTCCAGGATCGTCGAACTCTGCGGATCGGCGATCAACGAGATCGAGCCGATCTGAAGCAGCGAGCGGTCCGGTAGATCGGGGAGATTCGATGAACCGAGCGACCGATCCGCCGAGCCATCGGCGTAGAACGCGTAGCGCGCCGAGCCGTCGGATGCCTTCTTCACAAAGGCGAGCGTGGTCGGGCGCTCGACGCGGCTGACCGAGCGCGTGTCGACGCCATCTGCGTCGAGCGCGGCGACGATCTGATCGCCGAAGAAGTCGCGGGAGACCGCTCCGATGAAGCGTACACTCGCGCCAAGGCGGGCGGCCGCGACCGAGCAGTTGAACGGGCACCCACCGGCCACCGGTCGGTAGAGCGGCGGCTCCGGGACGAAGTCGATCAGCGACTCACCAACGCAAACGATCATTGCACCCCCGCGACGACCGCCAGGCGCGGCCGCGCTCCAGACTACCCTACGTCTGCTTGCGCGTCGAGTCTCCCAGCGCCTGCGTCACACGGTCAAGGAAGATCGCAAGGATCACGATCGCGATACCGCCCTCGAACCCGACGTCGATCCGTAGCTGCGTTATCCCTCTCAGCACCTCGTTCCCCAGTCCACCAGCGCCGATCATGCCGGCGATGACGACCATCGACAGCGCAAGCATTATTGTCTGGTTCACGCCCGCCATGATCGTCGCGAGCGCGACGGGCAGTTCTGCCTTGAGAAGCATCTGCCTGCCCGTCGATCCGAACGACAGCGCAGCCTCCTTGATTTCGGTCGGGACCTGGCGGATACCCAGGTTCGTCAGCCGCACCGCGGGAGGCAGTGAGAACACGAGTGTTGCGACGACACCGGGTACGGGCCCGAGCCGGAAGAAGAGCACAGCCGGAATCAGATAGACGAACGCGGGCAGCGTCTGCATGAAGTCCAGGATCGGGCGCATCACCTGCCACACCGCATCGCTCTTTGACGCCCAGATCCCGAGCGGAATCCCGAGCAACAGCGCGATCACAACCGACGTGATCACCAGAGCGAGCGTGCTCATCGTCAGCGTAAACAGCCCCATGTACCAGATCAGCCCGAAGCCAACGAACGTGAAGATCGCGACGCCAAGCCCTGCGGTGCGCCATGCGATCGCGGCGAAGATCGCGATCACGACGATCGGCGGGGGGGCGTTGAGCACCGTTCGCGACGTGCCCAGCACCCCGTTGACGGCGTTACTGATAGCCCCGAAGAGCCACGCCATGTTCGAGCGCAGCCAGTTGACGATGACCTCGAAGCCTCCGCCAATGTCGATCCACGACCTGAAGTTCTCCATCTATACCTCCTCTCCGTTGGCGTCGGCTGTCTGAAGCTCGCTCAGCGTCTGGGGGAGGTCGTTGTTCGAACCCTCGTAGCCTTTGCTTACCTCGGTGATAATCGCGGCGCGGCTCACCGACCCGTGGAACCGGCCTTCATCGTCTATGAGCGCGATCGGATACCGCGTCTTGATCGCGGTTGCGAGCAGGTCGGAGATCGGCGTGGACGGTGAGGTAGTGTAGACATCGTCGATAATCGCCGGCCCAAGATCCTTCTTCCCCTGCTTCTGGAGTTCGGCGGCAGCGTCGATCGTCACTATGCCCTTGAGGCGGCGATCTGTATCGGTCACGAATACCGACGACGTTCCATGGCGCTCCATCGCGCGCATCGCCGCCTGAAGATTCTCGCTCGGGTACGTGATACTCGCAGGATGACCGCCAACGGTCCCCGCGGTTATCACGCGCGTGCGATCGACGTTCTGGACGAATCGTTTCACGTACTCGTCGGCGGGGTTCGACAAAATCTCCTCCGGGGTGCCGATCTGACGGACGCGCCCGTCGGGTCCCAGGATCGCAATGCGGTCACCAAGCTTCAGCGCCTCGTCTAGATCGTGCGTGATGAAGACGATCGTCTTGTGCATCTTCGCCTGCAGCTCAAGCAGCTCGTCCTGCATCTGCGTTCGGATGAGTGGATCGAGCGCGCTGAACGCTTCGTCCATCAGCAGGATCTCAGGGTCGTTCGCGAGCGCGCGGGCGAGTCC
>SKVA01000522.1 GCA_007129695.1 Spirochaetaceae bacterium
CGCATCGGCGGCTGACAGCGCCCCTTAGGGGGCGTATGACACGGAAACTGTTGAAGACACAGCACTTCTCGCTCGTGATCGCCACGGTCGTGTTCGGACTGTTCGTTGCACTCGCGGCGTTCACCGCGATCCCTCAACGGCTCGAGTTAAGGGTCCTGAACGTGCACTTCAACCTGCGCACGCTGACCACCCGCAGAACGATTCAGGAGGGCGTGGTCTTCCAGGAACGAAACCCGGCGATCAGCTCGTCGATCGAAATAATCGCGGTCGACACGAGCAGCCTCAATCAGTTCGGCCGCTGGCCGTGGCCGCGCTTCCGACACGCCGATCTGGTCAACTCGTTCGCCCGGATCACCGACCAGACCGCGCGCGAGCGCGCGCTCTTCCTGGACTTCTTCTTCATCGAGCCGCAAGACCAGGCGTTCAACGACGCGGTGCTGATCGACGCGATCCGCGACAGCGGCCGAGTCTATCTGGAGACGGTCCTTGCCAACGAGTTCCCGCCGCCCGACGCCGCCGACGAGTTCTTCGAGCGACACGACGTGCTCTTTGAACGCGCCGGGCGGCTGCCACCGATCGGTGGAGAGTGGTGGAGTATGCGCACCCACTTCGGACTCGAACCACCGCTGCAGCCGTACGGCGCGGTAGTCGGTGGATACGGCCACGCCAACTTCAACGAGGACTGGGACGCGGTGTTCCGCAGGCAGCCACTTGTCGCGAAGATCTCTCGCCTTGTCGAAGAAATCAGACTTGATGAGCTGACGCCTGCTATGGATGTGGATCCCACCCGATACGAGCGGCTCGCGTGGGTCGATACCGACGGAACCTACCACCACATCGAACACCCACTCTCCGAAGAATCGATCGCGGCGCTGCGCCAGACGGTTCGCGGGCGCGCGCCGTTACGCCGGATCGAGACCAACGGCAGGACCGACGAGTTCTACGTGATCCGCAGATTCCACGACCAGTTTGTGCCGAGCATCACACTGTCGCTCGCGCTATCGTACTTCGGCCGAACCTACGACGACCTGCAGATCGAGCTCGGACGGCACATCGTCATACCCGACGTGCGGGTCTACGACGCCGAGAGCGACAGCTGGGTCGCGTACGAGGTACCGGTATCGTTCGCACAGGTCGACGACGATGGCGAGGTTGTCAGACCCGCGGTCTCCCGACGCATCGATGACATTGTGATTCCGATCAACGAACACGGGGAGATGCTGATCAACTTCATGGGGCCGCGCTCGAGCCCTGCACGCGACGGCTATCAGACGTTCCCGATCCGCTCGTACGCGGCCTATACCGCGCGCGGAGTCGCCGGACCCGATCCGTTCTTCTGGCCGCGCACACGCGCCGCAACGAACAAGATCCTGATGGTTGGGCCGTTCTCACCCGGCATGGCTGACGACGAGAAGCTCACCCCGGTCGGACTGATGTACGGGGTCGAGATGCACGCGAACGCGCTGAACACGATCATCATGGACCGATTTCTGCGCTACGCACCCGGTTGGGTCGACTCGCTGGTCCTGCTCGCCGCTGTGCTCCTCATCGCGGCTCTGACGGGAGTCCTTCGCAATCCGCTCATTTCATTCGTGATCGCGATCGTGCTGGTCGCCTCCTGGTTCTTTGCGACGACGATCGTCTTCGACAACCGTTCGCTGATCCTCAACTTCACGTCGCCTGCGCTCGCGGTGTTCGTGACCTTCGTGTCGGTCGTGCTCTACCGGATCCTGACCGAAGGTCGCGAAAAACGGCTGATCACCGAGACGTTCGGCAAGTACGTGTCGCCCGATGTTGTCGGCAGCCTCCTTGAGTCACCACCGGTCCTTGGCGGCGTCGAGCAGGAGATCACGGTGATGTTCTCCGACATTCGCGGGTTCACGACGATCAGCGAAGGACTCACGTCACAGCAGCTGGTCAAATACCTCAACGGTTACCTGACCGCGATGACCGACGTGATCCTGGAGTACAACGGAACGCTCGACAAGTACGTCGGCGATGAGATCATGTGCTTCTGGGGCGCTCCGCTCCCGCAGCGCGACCACCGGATCCTGGCGTGCAAGTGCGCGCTCAGGCAGATGGAGGTTCTTCACGAGTTCAACGAAGAAATGGCACGCCTGCGCGTAGAGACCGAAGAGTGGGCCTTCCTCCCGCCGGAGCCGATCGAGATCGGCATCGGTATTAACAGCGGGCTGATGACCGTCGGCAACATGGGAAGCTCGGGACGCCTGAACTACACGCTGATGGGCGACCACGTAAACCTGGGAGCCAGGCTCGAGGGTCAGAACAAGATGTACGGGACGCACGTGATCGCGAGCGAGTACACGCACGACGCGATCCGTGACAAGATCGTCGCGCGCGATCTGGACAATATCAAGGTCAAGGGGAAGAACAAGCCGGTTCTGATCTACGAGCTGATCGACGCCGACGGCGGTCTCGATCCGACACCCGAAGAGCTTGCGTACGACACCGATCGGCGATAGGTACTGCACACGGGCCGCGCTGTTGATCGCTACGGCGACCCTGGCGACGATCGCCGCAGCGGTCACGGGCGGCTGCGGCCTTCCGCAGTTCATCCTTCTTGACCCGCCGACGGACTTCTCGGTCGACGAGTCGTTCGCGTCGGTGACCTTCCTCAACAACCCGGAGAATGACCCCGACAGCTTCCTTGGGTACGACATCTACTACAAGTTCTACGCACCGGCGGAGGTCGAAACCCAGTTCGCGGCCGACCGTTCGGCGATCGGCGGTGCGGCTGCAGGATCGATGCCCGGCGTCGTCACGCAGCGCGGGTTCCGGCGCGTCCTTGGCGCGGGGCAGGGGACCGCGTCGCCGCTCATAGCGATCGCACCGACCGACCGCGGAATCACCTTTCCGATCAGGGTCGAAATCATCACGAGCCAACCCTCCGACGGCACCGTCAGCTGGGATCCGCCTACCGGGCCGCCGGTGATGCTCACGCTCCTTCGAGACCTGGTCACGCCCAAGCTTTTTCGTTCCGACGCGTACGTCACCGCCAGCCCCGGCCCGGATGCCGATATACCCGCTGGTGACTACTCGGCAGGAGAATTACCGATGGCGCTCGTGGTCGTGGCCTACGGCGTTGACTTCACGACGTTCCAGCCGCTGTATTCCCAGCCCGTGATGGCCAACCCGCACCTCCGGCTGGTCGTAGAGTGAGCATATGAGCGAACAGTTTCTGATCATCGTCCTTACGTTCCTGGTCAGCGGGTCGATCCCGCCGGTCGTCGCGCACTACGCGTTCGGCGCCCGATTTCTTGGCGGGCTCATCGCCGGCGCAATCGTCGGTATCCTTGCCGCGGCACTCGGAAGCGTAACGGCCTCCGTGCTACCGATCCAGGTC
>SKVA01000408.1 GCA_007129695.1 Spirochaetaceae bacterium
ATGAGCCCGGCTCCCAGACGGAAGCACCACGCACTGCTTGGCAGGCTCTACGGCGAACTGGACGCATTCTCTCCCGGGAGTGGCCGATCTCCGTGGGCCTGTGGCAGTTTCCATCCTTCCGGGTCTATCGCTGAGCGTACGGGAGTCCGATCTCTGAGGTGTATTGTCGCCAGGGACCGCGGAGGGCGGAGCGCGTCGGCCGGCTGGTGCGAGTTGGCAGCGCTGCACCGGAACTACCGGTCCTGACCGAGCCGTCCGATGAGGCCACACGACTCGCGTGTCTGCCAACCGTGATCGCGGGCATCCGGCGCGGCCGCTTGCGGGGCCAGGGGCGCGGAGGGCCCGAAGGGGTCCGCACGGCCGCAGGTCGTGCGGACGGGACCCCGGAGCCGACCCGACGGCAGAGCCGGGGCCCCCGGATCTCCCTGATCTGCGTGGAAGCCGGACGCCCGGGGAGCGGGAACCGACGCGTCGCCCTGTTCGTGGCGACCTGAGCGCCTCAGGACACGAGGTCCTGCGTCAGGTGCGGGACCCTGTTGACGTAGCGGACGAGGATGCGATCGACCGGCTCGAGGTCGACCCGGGTGATTGCCGTGTTGAAGTGATTGAAGGTGAGGTTCGGCGCCGGAATGCGCCCGAGGATGGCTTTCAGGAGCGCCTGGATGAAGTCTCCGTGGCTCACGATGGCGACAGGACCTTCGGCGCCGCTGTTCGCCCACTCCCACAGCCTGCCGACGACTCGGACCGCGCGGCCCTGACAGGTCGGCCAGTCCTCCTGGCGCCGGGCCGGCTCCCACCAGCCGTCGTCTCTCACGTCGCCCGGCACGACGGTCGGAAACAGCTTCGTTATCTCGGAGCGGGTCATACCGGGATACCCCACGACTCCCCGTTCGTCGCGGTGATCGAGGAATATCCCGCCGCTCTCGTGGATGTCGATCCACACCTCGGGCGCCACGCCGATCGCTTCGCCAATCGCGGTCGCGGTCTCGAGCGAACGGCGCATCGCGCTGCAGTAGAGTCGGCGGATGCCGTACCCGCGGATCGTCTCAACGTGCGTGTCCTCCGGGTCGCGCCCGTGACGCTGTTCCGGGTGCGGTTCCCGCGCGAGATGGAGCGCGAGCCGCGACGCCTGCGTGCGCCCCAGATCGGTCAGGAACGGGTCGGCGACCCGCTCGGCCGGGTTGGCCAGCGCGTTGTTGGACGACTGGGCGTGACGGATGATGTAGAGCTCCACGGCCACCTCTGAAGAGTCGGATTCGCCGCCCGGCGGCGGTGCTTTATCTTCGCCGGCTCCTGCCGGGAAATCAAGATCCCCGATGCCGGTGCCGAGTGGGCACCTTTCAGTCGGGGGTACACCTGACACAGGCGCGACTGCCGGCGGGTGTCCAAGGGGGTGCCTTCGCCGCTTCTTCCACGAGCTCGACGCCGAGACCTGGTTTCTCCAAAGCGGTTACCCATCCGCTGCTGAAGTTGCCGATGCCGGGGAGGATGTCGTTCCACCATTCCGGGCCGACGGTGTGCTCCTGGACGGCGGAGCAGATCGCGTCCGACGAGCCACTCGGCGTAGTAGTCGAGCACGTTCATCGTCGCGGGAACCTTAGCTACTCGGCCTTCCGCACCCTCATCGCCATAAACTCCCGGCCGGGTAGCTCGACCTGCGCCCGACCGGTGTGCGTGCCCGGAACCGTCGTCACGGTCATCTTCCAGGTGTCGATAACGTCGATATGGTACGCAGCGCCGGCGGGAAGCTCGATCTGTTTCCAGAGCGGTCGCTCGAGCCCGTAGTAGTGGAGCCGGTAATAGTCCCCCGCGGCAAGGTGACACGGCGGCCATTTCGGCCGCACGACCTCGAGGCGGTCAAGCGGCGCCTCCTCGAGGATCCTTCGGAGAAACGCGATCCGCGCGGGCGATTCACCGGTGAGATCGCCACCCTTCGACCACCAGAACTCGTGCCGGTCGTTGTAGAGCGTCTCGCTGTGCGCGCCGGGCCAACCGCCTGAGATGACCGCGGTCCACTGCCGCCGCATGAGCTCTTGGCCGGTGATATTGCCCCACCCCTCTGCCAGGTTACCCTCGTAGCAGCACTCGTCGATCACGATCGGTTTTCCGTACTGTGTGCGCCACTCGTGGCAGCGATCGGTGTCGCTGCGCTGCACCGACGCGTGAGTCACCCACGGGAGCGCGTGATCGTAGATCAGAAGCCCGTTATGAACGCTTCGCAAATGTGCGTAGGGATCCTCCTCCTGGACGATCCGGAAGTAGCGGTGGAAGTCCTGAACAGTCTTCTTCGCCATGAAGTCCCACTCGTTCGCCATGGACCACCAGACGTTCCGGAACGAAGCGAACCGGGCGACCACGTAGCGAAGGTAGCGTTCTTCGACGTCCGCGGGGAGATCCTGGAAGCCCCATCGGTCGTACGGGTGAAAGAGGATCAGGTCGGCCTCGATCCCCAGCTCGAGCAGCCGATCGAGCTCTGCCTCGAAGAGCGCGAAGAACGCCGGGTCGAAGCGTGAGTGGTCGAACCCCCGGTCGAGCGAGCCCGGGAACACGAACGACTCCGGTTCGTTCGTGTTGTACGTGTAGTGCTTTGGGAAGACGCACATCCTGATCTTCGTGAACGGGCCGGCCGAGAGCGTGGCGATCGTACGGTCGCGCACCTCCTGCGGCTGGTGCACCCACGCGTACGCGGTCGTACCGACCGGGACGTACGGTGCGCCGTCGGCGTACGCGAATCCGAACCGATTTGCCTGCACCGGGCCGTGATGTGCCGCCGGCGCGACCTCGAACGTTCCGGTTCTGCCGTCGAGCTCTTTCGCGTTGCTCGTGGTACGCCAGGTCCATTCACCGGGCGAGTCCGGCATGAACCGCACGGCGTACTCGCCGCGTCCGTCGTAGAAGCCGCGGACCCGCACGTGCCGGTGCCCGTGGATGAACACCGCGGCGAGCTCGACATCGGTGAACGGGTTGCCGCCTGATGGACCGCCGAGGCGCGCCTCGAATCGTCCGTACTGTTCGATCATGTTCGCTCCGGAATTGGGTAGCCGTTCGGGAAGGAGGGGTCGAGCTGGTACTCGGCGAACCGCTCCAACATCTTCAGGTAGTCGATCCCGTCGCGGGCGGCGGTGTCCGCATCGGGGATCATCGGCGCGCTCTCTATCGTGCAGTACCCAGAGTAGCCGGTGCGCTTCAGCGCGCGCATCACCGCGCGGAAGTCGGTCTTCCCGTACCCGGGCGTGAGCGAGTTGGAGTCGCGGAAGTGGAGGTGCCACAGCAGCGGCTGCGCGTCCATCGCCGCCTCGTACGGGTCGAGCTCCTCCATGTTCACGTGGAACCAGTCGAGCTGGATGCCGATGTTGTCGCAG
>SKVA01000466.1 GCA_007129695.1 Spirochaetaceae bacterium
TCCCAGCCGGTCGCGAAGATCGTGCCGCCAAAGTCGTGTCGACCGCTGATGCACGTGAACGGCTTCTCTTCCAGCACCGTCCACGTCTTCCCGTCCCACTCGGCCAGGCGACCCTGGCTCCGGCTGCCCGCCCAGTCGGTCTCGTGGTACTCGTTGCTGCAGACGACCAGCCGCCCGAAGCTGCAGTAGCACTCCTTGAAGTGCGTCATCGACTCGCCTTCGGTACCGAGCTCCTTCTGCAGGTCGGCGATCTGCGTACACTTCAGCGTGTTGACGTCCAGTTCGAACAGTTCGCCCTCCATGCACAGCACGTAGACCAGGTTCTCCGGATCGGTCATGTGGCGCGTCGTCCCGCACACGCGAAGCGGCGCGAGCTCGCCCACCGTGCGGATGCGATGGTGCGCGTCGATCACGTGCGGACCGATGATCATCTGGTTCGACGCGAAGTGCACGAAGCGGTTCGTGTACGTGCCGTCGACGCCGCGCGCTTCGGGTACGACCTCCATCGACAGATCGTCGTGGATCACGCGCAGACTCACACCGGCGCCGCTGCGCGCCTTGTGCGAGTTGTAGTTCTGTACGTAGAGTTTCCCCGCCCACGGCATCAGCGCCCCCACGCCGATCTCGGTGCGCGGCGGCCCCAGGTCGCCGATCTGCGCGAGTGACGGAACCACGCCGCTGAATGATTGTGTACTCATCTCATTTCTCCTCTGTTTACCGACCCGTCCGGGTCGTAGCATCGTATTTCGTAGATCGCAGCCGACGCGTCGCCGTTGGTCGCGTGGACGACTACGCGAAGCTCGGTCGTGGTCACCGCGTCGCTCAGCCGGTGTTCGCGGTGACGTTGGTAGTTGTCCCGGATGCGCACGACCTCCCGCCAAACGCCGTCCGCGCGGGCCTGGATCGAGTAGTCGCGCACGGTCTGCGGATCGTGGTAGAACGGAGCGTACGCGTGGTACTCGCGGAGCAGGTTCCCGGCGAACGTCAGCTCGACGCTCCCGATGCGGGTGGGCGTCTTCCACGACAATCGCAGCCACTGGTCGAACGGCAGCGCGGGATCGGAGCGCCAGAGGTTCGTCCCGCGGTACGGGCGGCTCCACCCGTTCGTCGCGTTCGCGGCGGGGTAGGGGTGCTGCGCCGGTTCAACGCGGAAGCTCATCGTCACGCCCTGTTTGTACGTTCGCATCCGACCCGACGCGATCTCGAACATCGACACCAGGCCCGGTTCGACGCGTCCCGCGACGTGCCAGAGCACCGCCGGGTTCCGGTAGAGATCGACCCGCAGGTAACTCCCACGTGCGATCGTAGACGTATCGATCCGCGGCTCCACGCGGTGCCACCGCCGCTCGCACGGGTCAACCGTGATCTCCGTGTCGTACAGCGGTGTGGCCGAATCGAGTCGGTAGTCCCAGATGTGCTCGACAGGCCTGATGACGACCCGGACGCGCTCGGACGCTTTCGAGTCGTTGGTGAGCAGGAGCTCGATCGCGTCGATCGTGTCCGCGCCGACCGCGATGAGCTGACCGCGGGTCGCGTCGAGCCGCTCGGTGATGATCGGGTTGTGCTGGTCCCACCAGATCGACAGCCCGTCGTGCGCGCCGCGCGACTCGGGGCCCGCGCCGTACACAGGCGCGCTCGAACTCGCGTCGACGGTCGCCGATCGGGCGAGATCGGCCGGGTCCTCGTTGCGGGTGTGCAGCAGGAAGCAGCCGTCGCGGAGGAGCCGCTGCTTCACTGCATCGGCCGCCTGCGTCGGGACGTCGTGAATCGGGATCCCACGCTCTATCGCGACGGCAGCGGCGGTTCCGACCCCCTGTCCGACGAGCGCGAGCGTCTCCATCACGCGGACCGACCCGAACGCCGCGTGAGAGAGGCTCATGTCGCGGCCCGCGAGCATCAGGTTGTCGACGTCGCGCGCGATACACGAGCGCAGCGGTATCGAGTACGGGCCGACGTAGTTCGCGACCGCCCGCTCGGTGTACGGAGAGTAGTTCTCCTTCGTATTCGCCTCGCTGTGCTCGGCGAGTAACCCGCCCGGAGTATGGAGGTCAAGGAACCACCCACCGAATGCGATCTCATCGTCGAACGCGATCCTCTGCTGGATATCGTTCTCCGTCATCAGGTAGAGCCCTTCGACGCGGCGGCTCTCGCGCTTGCCGGGAACCTGCCCGATCCAGTCGAGCGCACGCGTGCGAGTCTTCTCCATCATCACCGGGTCGCGGTTCTTCATCCAGTCCCAGATCCCGAGCACGTGCGCGGTGAGTTCGTGACGGATGGTCTCGGCGTCGTCGATCGGGTCGTACGGCTTCGCCATCTCTATCCACCAGAACCCGCCGCGTTCGTCCTTCGGCTTGCGGCCCTGTTTGTAGAAGAAGTCGGCATTTTCGTGGTGGACCGCCCAGTCGGGCGCGGTGAACGGCGCGTCGGCACCCGTCTCCTTCGTCTTGAAGTGAACGCTGTTTCCCATCACGTCGTCGCGCGAACCGACCTCCGGCGCGTGGAGCTCTCCAAACTCGTCACGGCTCTCCGATCCGTAGCGGAAGCCGCAGCCGGCCGCCGCGGCGATCAGCCCGTCGCCGGTGGCGTCAACGACAATACGCGCCTCCACCGTGAGCTCGATCTCCGCGTTGTTCACGTACGCGATTACCGCGTCGATCGTGCGGCCGTCGTCGGACATGCGGACCGATCGGCACGACGTGTTCAGCCAGAGTTCGAGGTTCGGGCACCGTTGGGCCATGTCGTAGAGGGTCAGGTCCCAGACCGAGTTGGTCCAGCCGTTCTCGAAGATCACTTCATGGTTGCGCCGGCGCTCTTCGATCAGCGCTTCGGAGATGATGCCGGTCTCGCGCGCGTAGTAGTGGAACGCAGCCGATCCGTGCGGCGTAACGCGCACCTCCGACGAGCTGTTACCACCCAGGACCGGACGGTCGTGGAGCAGGACGGTCTTCCGTCCGGAGCGGGCCGCGGCGATCGCGGCGCAGAACCCTGACAGTCCGCCGCCGCACACCACGATGTCCGCGTGAACCGTGCGCGCTGTCATTGCAGACCCTCCACCCAGAACTCCCACGACCGGTCGGGAAGCGTCGTCGTCCACCGTGCGCCGTTCGACGTACCGACGTCACTGCCGCGTTCGTCGGGCCCGGCGTCGTCCGGCGTGTACCGGTATCCGCGAAAGCTCACCGAGCGCAGTCCCGAGTCGACCGCGACCGACAGATCGGCACCGGTGTGGTTGCTCGCGACTATCGTGAGTAGGCCGTCGGGGCGCCTGAATGCGAGTACGCGTGCGTCGCTATCGGCCCTGTCCTCGTGTACGTCGACGACGACGCTGTCCCACGGCAGGTGGCGGACGAA
>SKVA01000284.1 GCA_007129695.1 Spirochaetaceae bacterium
CAGGAGCCACGCGCCGACCACCCGATCCTGTCGCGCACACAGGCACCGCCGGACGTCGAAGCGACGCCTCGCGATATCCGCCGCGCGACGGCCGCGTACTACGGGATGGTCGAGACCGTAGACGCGCAGTACAGGCGGCTGCTCGACTGCCTCAAAGCGCTCGGGCAGGACATAGACGACTGGATCATCGTGTACACCTCGGACCACGGAGACATGCTCGGGGAGCACGGCATCTGGGAGAAGACTCAGTTCTACGAAGGCAGCTGCCGGGTCCCGCTGATCATCCGCTGGCCGAGGAAGTTCGCCGGCGGCACCGTGGTCGACGAAAACGTGAACCTGTGCGATCTGTTCGCGACACTCTGCGACCTGGCCGACCTTCCGATCCCGGAGGAACGTGACAGCCGATCGCTCGTGCCTCTGATGAACGGCGATTCGTCCGAATGGGTGAACGAGACGGTCTCGGCGATTGGTGAGAGCCGCGTGATGATCAAGCACGACGCGCTCAAGTACTGCTCGTACGGACCCGATATCCCTGAGGTGCTGTTCGATCTCGAGCGGGACCCCAAAGAGAACGCGAACATCATCGACGACCCGTCGTACGCCGGTGCGGTCGGGCGTTTCCGCGCGCGGCGCGACCAGCTCGGATACGGCCCGGCGGGAGCCGCCGGGTATACGGGCGCCGGGTACCGCTCCAAGTAGGCTACGGCCGCATCCGGAAGATCGCGCTGATCCGGTCCATATCGAACTTCGGCGTTCGGTCGTAGAAGTAGATACCGTTCTGTTCCTGTTCGACGTCGGTGAGCTGAGTGTAGCACCAACCGGCGATGTGGTCCTTGTCGATCAGCGCGCGCACCAGACCCTCGAGCCGCGTGTAGAACTCCTCTATCGACTGCGGCGCCTGGCCATAGCCCCACGAGACGGTGTTCTGACCTGCCGTGTTCGTGCCCTCGGACCGCGAATCAGGGTTCCACTTGATCCCGCCGAACTCATCGACGTAGTACGGCTGGCCCCGGTACGGTGCGTCCCACTCCGGATACTTCACGAACACGCCGCGTCCCGGTTGATCGGCCATCGTTCGGGAGAACTCATCGGGATCCTGCGTGTAATCGTGCACTGTGTAGAGATCGGTGATGTGGTGGATGTACCCGCTCACATCATTGACCGGACGAGTCGGATCGAGCACCTTGCATATCGAGTACGCGTCGGTGTGCAGGCGCTCGTGCGCGCGCGGGTCGCGGTAGTGGCGGGTCTCATTGAGCGGCGTCCATGCAATGATGCTCGGGTGGTTGCGATCGCGCTCGACGATCTCGCGCCACTCCGACAGAAAGTTGCGGTGAGGCATCCCGTCACGGCAATAGTCGAGTCCCCAGCTCGCCGACTCGCCCCAGAGCAGGTAACCGAGCCGGTCGGCCCAGTAGAGGAAACGCTCCTCGAACACCTTCTGGTGGAGCCGGGCTCCGTTAAACCCGGCGGCCTGGGAGAGCTCGATATCACGGCGCAGCGCATCATCCGACGGCGCGGTCCATATCCCGTCCGGATAGAACCCCTGATCGAGCACCAGGCGCAGGTAGATGGGTTCGTTGTTCAGGAAGAGGCGGTTGCCGTCGAGGTGTACCTTCCGCATACCGGCGTAGCTGTCGACCTCATCGACGATCTCTCCCGACGCGTCGCTGACGGTGAGCGAGAGCGAATAGAGCGCGGGGTCATCGACCGACCAGAGACGCGGACTCGGTACATCGACGACGAGCGGGTCTCCCGCCTCCACCGGCACGTCGATCTCATCCGGTCGGTCCGCGAACGCGGGATCAGCCGGGGCCACTCCAGCCGACGGCTGCTTTTTCGAGGAATAGGCGGAAACTCGCGCGACGCGATTGCCACATCACCCCTTGGATTAACTTCAGCGTACACCGAGGCGCACCGTAGCGATAGAGTCACGGGTCCCAACTTTCTACTGACTTGTCCATGTTGATAGGACATGTCCCATCGGCTACGCGCGCGTCGTCATCCGATTTCGGGCTCCGTGATGCCAATAGCATGGCGCGAGTCAGTCATTCTTTGTCGCGGCGATCCGATCCGCCAAATACGGACTGTCGGCACGGACCTCATTCATGAGACGGTCACGCATCTTCATCTCTTGGGGACGGATGTCGGCATTCCCGGAAATGTTGGTCATCTCCCAGGGATCAGCGATGACGTCATACAACTCATCATGATCTCGCATGTGGTAGATGTACTTCCACGAATCATCCAAGATCGACATGTTGCAGGTAAGCCGGTGCTCATCGATGGTACTTGGATCCACGTACTCGCCATGTCCACCGGGTTTGCCGTCCACGAGGTAGGTTTCCGTGACAATATGGTCGCGGACAGGAGAGCCTGCAGCATCAGACAAGAGGTGCGCGAAAGATTGACCTTCAGTGTCTGCCGACACGCTGACATCGCACAGTTCAGCAAGAGTGGGCATAATGTCCATAAGCGACGCAAAACCACTTGTCCTGCCAGATCCTCCAGAATCCGGGTGCGCAACAACTAGCGGAACCCGAATGGTCTCGTCGTAATGCATAGGATGTCCCTTCTGGAACATTCCGTGCGAGCCCATCATGTCGCCATGATCGCTTCCGTACACGACGATGGTGTTCCCCGCGAGACCAGAGTTCTCGAGGTGACGTACGATCTTTCCAACCTGAGTGTCCACGAGCGAGCAGAGACCATAGTAGTGGGCAGTCAGCCGGCGCCACTCGTAGTCGTTCAGGTGTACGTTGTCCGTGTAGTAGTGACTCTGGCGAACATCTCGCGGCTTTCCGTCGAGCGGCGCACAGAAGTTCTTTGGGAAAACAATATCATCAGGAGCGATTAGCCTATCGTACGGCTCAGGAACGATCATCGGAAAGTGCGGCGCGCTATAGGAGACGACGCCGAAGAACGGCTTGTCCTCTGGCCGGGAGCTGAGCGTCTTCAGAAACTGCTCGGTCTGCCAAGTCTCGATATAGTGCTCCAACGCAATCTCTGCGGTCCCGCACGGAGCCTTACCATCCCGCTGAAGCTCGAACACGTCACGCTCGGTGAGGTTCTCGATCATCTTGGGAACCAGATCATATCCCAAGGCAGTAACCCAATCGCGGTATTCGGCGATGAACCGTCCCCGGTCCATCCCGTTCACGACAGCAGGAATCGCCGACGAGTCTGCAAAGCCAATCCGGGCCGGAGTAGTACCCGGAACGTGCCACTTGCCGGAGTAGAGCGTGTGATAGCCGGCTTGGGCGAAATCGGCAACGACCCCGCGGTCGCGTAAGTCCGGCCGAATGGCCCGCCAGTTACCGATGACGTGGTGGTTCCTCGGA
>SKVA01000385.1 GCA_007129695.1 Spirochaetaceae bacterium
ACAGCGCGCACAGTCCGTTGAAGTACCCCCCGTAACGCGCCGAGATTGCATCGAGTTCATCTCCCAGACGATTCGCGTTCCAGATCTGATCGACGAGCTGCTCGACCCTCCGCAGGAGCCCAAAATCAGAGACTGACAGCCATCGGTTGGCGAGCACCTGATACGGAGCCACTCGCATCGCAATCTGGCCATTCGCGGCGGCGTCGGCCGCGATCGCGGTTCCCGGCAGGCTCTTCAGAAACCCGATGTCGAAGCGTTCGGGTCTCAGCGCCAGGACTTTGTCGATCGACGCTCCGATGGCCGCGACATTCTCACCCGGCAGCCCGACGATCAGATCGAGGTGGATTTCGATCGATCCGATCGCGATCAGGCGGGCAATCGCGGGACCGATCCGCTGCCATTCGGCGGCGGGCGCCGCCGAACGGCCGACCGCGTGGAGCGTCGAGTCATGGACCGATTGGACCCCGACCTCGAACTGGAATCGGCCGAGAGGAGCCTCTGCAAGAAGCTCGAAGTCGGCGTCGGTCAGAAACGCCGGATGGATTTCGAAGTGGTAGGTCGCGCCGGTCGGCGCATCGAGCAGGAAGCGCCAGATCTCGCGTGCGCGTCGCGGCGACGCGTTGAACGTCCGGTCGACAAACTTGACGATCGGCGGGGCCGCCCAGCGCGGCTCGTAGTCGATGAACCGCCGCAGTTCGCCTACGGTCGCGTCGACGCTCTTGGCCTGCACGCGCTGGTCGTCGCGTCCGCTGACGCAGTACGCGCAGTGGCACGGGCAACCTCGACTCGATTCGTAGTAGACGTAGCGGTGAGACAGGCGCGAGAGATCGTCTTCGGAGTACGGAAACCGAATCGTCGAAAACGCCCGATTTGCGACCGCCAGTATTCGAGACGACTGCGGGGCGTCGTCGGGCGCATCTGGCGCATCGGAGTGCCCGGGGCGAGGGAAACCCGCCTCCGCGAGCAGGCGGATTGCCTCTTCTCCGGGCCCCGACACGACGTAATCCACCTCGGGGTGTGCTTCAAGCCACTCGGCGGCATTGTAAGACACCTCCGGACCACCGAGGATCAGGGCCGAGTCCGGGAGCAGCGCGCGGAGGTCAGGCAGCAGCTGTCCGACGAGCACGCTGTTCCAGACGTAGACCGACAGCAGGATCGCGTCGGGCCGGACGAACACGATCGCTTCGATGATGTCCTGCCGGCGGGTCGCGGTATCGAACTCCAGAAGCGTTACCGCGTGCCCGGCCGTGCTGATCTCATTGCGCAGGTAGAGCAACGCGAGGTTCGTGTGCGTAAAACGCGCGTTCAGCCCCAAAAGCGCAACAACCATACCGAATCAAAGCCGGAACAGGCTTCGGGGTCAAGGCGAAGGCTGGATGTTCACCTTCTGCAGTCGACGCGAGTTCATCACGACGTTGATCGAGCTGAACGCCATCGCGATCTCGGCGAGAATCGGGTGGAGCGCACCGAGCATCGCGAGCGGAATCATCACGACGTTGTAGAAAAAAGCCCAGAACAGGTTCTGCCGGATCTTCCGGAACGTAGCGCGGCTGAGCTTGACCGCCTTGACCACCGCCGACAGCTCGCCCTGCACCAGAACGATGTCTCCTGCTTCGATCGCCACGTCGGTTCCGGTACCGATCGCGATCCCGACATCCGCCTGCGTGAGCGCCGGCGCGTCGTTGAGCCCGTCACCGATCATCGCGACCGTCTGTCCGGCGGCCTGGAGGCGCTTGATCTCTTCGGCCTTCTCACCGGGCAACACGTTCGCGATCACGCGTCCGATGCCCACCTGTCGAGCAATCGCCTCCGCGGTTCGCTCATTGTCTCCCGTGATCATCGCCGTCTGAAAGCCGAGCCGAGAGAGTTCGGCGATCGCCGCGGCGCTGTCGCTCTTGATCGTGTCCGCGACCGCGATCAGCCCGATCGCCTGCTCGTCCAGGCTGACCCACATCACGGTTCGGGCATCCGACTCGAGTCGCTCCTTCTCCGCGACCAGACGGTCGGGCTTTGCGACTCCCGCGGCATCAAGAAGCGCACTCGTCCCCACCAGTGCGACCCCGGCCGGCCCATCCGGGCCGGTCAGGTTCCCGCGAACGCCACGACCCGCGATCGCCTCAAACCCGGTAACGTTGATGATCTCGATCTGACCGGTAGCGGCGCGTTCGACGATCGCGCGACCAAGCGGATGCTCGCTTCCCGCCTCCATCGACGCGGCTACGCGCAGGATATGCTCGGTCTGGCCGGCAGTGTCGTCGTCGGCGGCGGTGATGATGTCGGTGACGGCCGGTCGACCCTGCGTGATCGTGCCGGTCTTGTCGAAGATGATCGTGTCGACATCCTTGAGCGCCTGAATCGCTGCTCCCTTGCGGATCAACACACCGTTCTCTGCTCCCATCCCCGATCCGACCATCAGCGCGGTCGGCGTGGCAAGACCGAGCGCGCACGGGCACGCGATCACCAGCACCGCGATCGCCGCGAAGAGCGCAAGCGCGCCAGACCCCATCGACGGATCAACCCAGGGGATGAACCCGGAAAGCCACTGCGCGACGCCCCCGAAGAAGCCGGGGAACACAAGCCATGCGCCGAGCGTCGCGAGCGCGATCACAATCACGACGGGAACGAATACCGCGGTGATCCGGTCGGCGAGCGCCTGGATCGGCACCTTTGACCCTTGAGCGTCCTCCACCAGCCGGATGACCTGGCTCAGGAAGGTATCTCTACCGACCTTCGTCGCGCGGATGCGCAACACGCCGTTCTGGTTGATAGTCGCTCCGATCGCCTCGTCACCTTCCTGCTTGTCGACGGGCATCGACTCTCCGGTCGCCAACGACTCGTCGACGCTGCTCTCACCCGATACGACAACCCCGTCGGTCGGGATCTTCTCTCCGGGACGAACGACCATCACGTCGCCAACCGCAAGCTTCTGCACGCGAACGCGGACCTCTTCTCCGTCGCGAAGAACGGTCGCTTCTTTCGCTTCCAGAGTCAGCAGCTTCTTGATCGCCTGCGACGCCCGGCCCTTCGCCTTGGTCTCGATGTACCGTCCGGTCAGGTGAAACGCCATGATCATACCGGCGATCGCGCTGAAGTCAGCGAAGGCAGGGGCAAGGCCGAAGTGATGGAGTATAGAAACGACGCCGGTCGACAGCGCGGCCGTTGTGCCCATCGCGATGAGTACATCCATGTTCGGCGTCAGATGCAGCGCCGACTTGACCGCGCTGCGGAACGTCTCACGCCCAGGGATGAAGAGCACGAGTGAACTCAGGATGACCATTCCGTAGTGCATCGCCTGCATACCGCCTATCGCATACCCGGCGATCATCTCCGGGAGCATCCAAACGATGATCGGTATCGTGATCGCCCAGCTGATCCACATGTTGCGCCGCGCGGTCCGGATTTTCCGCTCGTCCCGGGCGATCTCATCGTCAACCGGGTCGGTGTCGTCGTCCGCGCTCGAATCGCCGTCGTTCGCCGCGCTCTCGTCGCCGGTACCACCGACGGTGTAGCCGGCCGAATCGATCGCACGCGCGAGAGCATCGATGTCAGCGGCGGCAGGATCGAACGTGACCCGCGCGGTTTCGGTCGCAAGGTTCACGGCGGCCGACTGAACGCCATCGACCTTCTCTATCGACTTCTCTACTGCCGAGACACAGCTCGCGCAGTGCATACCCTCCACGCGGATGGTCACCGTTCGCGGCGCGCGGGCGTCAACGACACTGTCCGACCGGGTCGATCGTGCGGTGTAGCCCGCGTCCTCGATCGCCTTCGCGAGCGCATCGATAGACGCCTTCGACGAATCGAACTCGACCTGCGCCGACTCAGTTGCCAGATTCACCGACGCGAAGGTCACGCCGGATATCTTCTTGAGCGACTTTTCGACGGCCGCTACGCAGCTCGCGCAGTGCATACCGTCTATGTTGATACGTTCCTTCGTTGTTGCCATGGTTCTCCTACCCGTGCTTCCTGAACTTGCCGATCACGGCTATCAGTTCGTCGACCTTTTCCTGCTGCTCGTCGGGATCGTCGCCGCGGATCGCCTCGGTTACGCAGGTGGCGATGTGGTTGCGCATCACGAGATCCTCGACCCCGCGCAACGCAGACACGGCCGCGGTCGTCTGCGTCAGTATGTCGACGCAGTAGCGATCCTCCGCGATCATCCGCCGTATCCCGGCGATCTGCCCGGCGATTCGGCTCAGCCGGCTGTCTACGCTCGTCTTGATCCGGTCGTTCATCATGAGCGTCAATATACCCTACCGGGGTATAGTAATCAAGACATTCGAGTCACCGCGCTCGATCCGTTGAAGCCGGCTCGTGTCGGCTGTACATTCTAACCATGAGTAAACGAGTACGCGCGGTTGCGCGAGTGTTCGCGGTCGTCGTCGTGGCGTTGGTCTCGATCGTGGCTCCGCTCGTCGCGGAGGATGCGCCACCGTTCGACCGGTTTCCACAGGCTCTGGGAGTGATGTTCGGCCCGGTCAGCGGGTCCGGGCTCCACTACCACGTGTGGCGTGGCGTCCACGGGATCGGTATCACCGGCGGGATCATCTATCAGCCAATCGATGCAGAGCTTCTGTGGGAAGTCGACAACACGCTCGACTACAACATCGGCATCGCGTACCACCGCCGCCTGTTCGGCGACAACTTCGCGACCGGGCTCGCCGGGTCGCTCTACCTGGTTGCCGGAGGTGGCCATCGCGGGTACATCCCGGTGATCGGGGAGACCAGCCGCACCGAAGGGGCGTACCAAGCCGATCTCAACTTTGGTGTTGGTGTCGGCGTCGAGATCATTCTGCTGAGCCATATCTCGCTTCCCGCGGAGTTCCTCTACGGCGGTACGTTCACGCCGACCCGGGTCGGAGGCACCGACTGGCTGCGGATCGGTCCGACCGGGCAGCTGGGGTTGCGCTACCGCTACTGATCGGCGGCAGACCCGCAGGAGCTGGTCTGCCGTTCTTGACAACCGGTACCCCGTCGGGTAGCTTTGGGTCACATTCGGGCTGTAGCGCAGGGGTTTAGCGTACCGGTCTGGGGGACCGGTGGTCGGCGGTTCAAATCCGCCCAGCCCGACACAAAAGGCGGCCGATGCGGCCGCCTTTTGTGTCCGCAGTATCGCTCACGCGAACTGCACGTCGCCGCCGATGCGGCCGCCTTTTGTGTCCGCAGTATCGCTCACGCGAACGCGCAGTCGGGTACCTTCGCCATGAACTCCCGCAGCTCGGACGAGCCCGGATCATCGAGGATCGACGGCGCGCCTTGTTCGGCGATGCTGCCCTCGTGCATGTAGATCACGTAGTCGGCGAAACTCCGGACGAAGTCTATGACGTGTGACACGAGCACAAACCCCTTGCCAATGTCGCGCAGATCGGTGATCGCGCTGAGAACCTCGAACGTGAGAATCGGGTCGAGCGCCGATGTCGGCTCGTCGAGGAAGACGACCTCAGGGTCGAGCGAGAGCGCTCGCGCGATCGAACCGCGCTGCGCTTGCCCCCCCGAAACGTTCTTCGGCAGCTTGTGCGCCTGATCGGAGAGCCGCAGGAGATCGAGAAACTCCATCGCGCGCGCCTCGGCCTGTTTCAGGTTGTACCCCCGAGTCTTTTCGAGGATCAGCGTGATGTTGCGCAGCAGCGTCAGGTGCGGGAACAATGCGTGGTGCTGGAACACGAACCCAACGCTCCTGCGGTAGTCAGGGGTCGTGACGTCGTGCCCGTTGACGCGGACTGTTCCAGCGGTGGGGCGTTCGAGCCCGGACAGGATGCGTAGCAGCGTCGACTTCCCGCTTCCCGATATCCCGATGATCGCGACCGCCTTGTACCCGTCGAGTATTAGAGTCAGATCGCGAAGCACGTCGACATCGTAACGGTGGCTGAGCCGGTCGAGCTCGATCCTCATAGACCCCACCTCCTGTCGATCCACTTGGTCAGCTGCGAGAGCGGGATCGTGATCACCAGGTACAGGCCCCACATGAGCAGGAATCCTTCGACGAACCGGAACGTGTTGTTCGTCATCAGCGCGACCTCGTAGAACAGCTCACGATACGAGAGGACGTTCAGGAGTGCGCTTCCCTTGATGATCAGCGAGTAGTTGTTCATCAGCGGCGGCATCAGGATCCGGATGACCTGCGGGACAATGATGTACCGGTAGCGTTGAAACGGCGTGAACCCGAACAGGTCCATCGCCATGTACTGCTCGGCTCCGATGCTTGCGATCGCCGAACGAAAGATGTTCGTCATGTACGGGGTGATGTAGACGATCAGGCCCACAAGTCCCATCACAGCGCGATTGGTCGTTCCGAACGCGGGACCGATCACGAACGCCATGATCATGATCATCACCAGGAGAGGTGTCCCGTAGATGATCTCGGTGAAAACGTCGGTAAACGCCCGAAAGTAGCGGACCCGCGATTTCGACAGCAGATACACCACGAACCCGAGCGATGTGCTCGCGACCAGCGAGACGAGCGAAACCCACAGAGTCAGACCGAAGCCGGAACGGATCGCACTCCAGTATGGCGCGATAGTCGTCAGATCGAACGGTCGCCGCTGGCGCGCGACGACGAACCAGGCGAAGAGAACGAACGTGGCGATTGCCAGCGCGTACGCCGCCGCGCCGCCGCCGAGCTCGCGGCGGGCGCTACTACGCTCCGTCGGGAGCCCGGTTGCCGGTCTCATCAGTTCTCGCTGATGAAGAACTCGAGCCCGTAACGGCCGAGCAGTCGCTGGACTTCGGTGTCCCACGTCGCGCGCAACTGGTCGTACAATCCACCGGGCCGCGACATCGCCGCCACGAACGAGTTGGCCTGCGCGAGGAGCTCCGCTTCACCCTGGCGAATGCCCATCGCGATCGGGCTGGAAACGAAGGGATCCCACAACACGATCGTATCCTCGGGGTTTGCCAGATGACCGCGCGTGACCGGGAACGCACTCATCATGAGCACGTCTGAACTGCCCTGAACGACGTTCAGCACCGCAGCCTCAAGGTTCGTGGCGATCTCGACGTTGAACCCGAGTGACTCAGGGATACTCGCCGACACCTGGCCGGTTATGCCGGTGAATCTGGTCGCAGGAAGATCGGTCAGGGCCTCTTTCGGTGAGTCGATCGTGACTCCGTTCGCATCCGCGAACTCACTGTTTACCAGGCTGATTATCTTGAAATAGAAGTACGGCTCGGAGAAGTCGATCGACTGCGCGCGCTCGGGGGTGCGGCTCATCGATGCGATGATGACGTCGATATCCCCCGCGTTCAGCGCGGGAATCAGCGACGCAAAGTTCGTATCCACGATCTCCACCGGGCGACCAATGTACTCTCCGAACGCCCTGGCAACGTCGACGCTGATCCCGAGAGGCACACCAGCCGAGTCCTGCGTCTCGAACGGCGGATAGCGCAGATCCATACCGACCCGCAACGCAGCCACCTGCGACCCGGCCGCCTCGCTTCCACCGCCGGCCCACGCGCCGGCTCCCACAACAATCAAGATAGCGATCGCTATCAGTAGTCGTTTCATTTTCAGACCTCCCTCGAAATTCGATGTACAAAAGATCGTTACAATCACCGAGGAATGCAAGTAAAATGGAGTGAATGAAGGAAAACGCTGTTTCCGCCGGGGCCGCAGCCTACCCCGACGGCGCCTCCAGGCAACTAAAGCTGAGAACGGAGGTCGATCAGCGTTTCGACCACGCTCGGGTCGGCAAGAGTCGATATGTCGCCCAGGTCGTCGGTCTTCTGCTCGGCGATCTTGCGCAGTATCCGGCGCATGATCTTGCCGGATCTGGTCTTGGGTAGCCCGGGTGCGATCAGGATGAGATCGGGTGTCGCGATCGGACCGATGTGGTGGCGCGCTTCGTTCCGCAACTCGCCGATGAGCTCCTCGTCGACTTCGGCGCCATCCTTCAGCAGCACGTACGCGAAGATGCCCTGGCCCTTGATCTCGTGCGGGAACCCGACAACCGCCGCCTCGGCACACGCGGGGTGCGACACGAGCGCGCTTTCCACCTCGGCCGAGCCGATCCGGTGGCCGGATACGTTGATCACGTCGTCGACTCGGCCGGTGATCCAGTAGTAGCCGTCCTGATCGCGACGTGCTCCGTCGCCGGTCAGGTAGTAGCCGTTGAACACGCTGAGGTAGGTCTGCAGGAAGCGTGGATGATCGCCCTGGATCGTGCGCGCCATGCCGGGCCACGGCCGCTTGATCGCGAGCAGGCCCGATACGTCGTTACCGGCGATCTCCTTGCCCTCCTCGGTCAGCAGCACCGGTTCGACGCCGAAGAATGGAAGCGTCGCCGAACCCGGCTTTGTCGGGGTGACGCCGGGCAGCGGCGTGATCATGATGCCGCCGGTTTCGGTCTGCCACCACGTGTCTACGATGTCGCAGCGCCCCTCGCCGACGACGTCGTAGTACCAGCTCCACGTGTCGGGGTTGATCGGCTCACCGACGGTACCGAGCACGCGTAGCGACGACCGATCGTACTTCTTCACGTACTCGTCGCTCTCTCGCGCAATCGCACGGATCGCCGTTGGCGCGGTGTAGAACTGGTTGATCTTCAGCCGCTCGACCATTTCCCAGTACCTGCCCGCGTCTGGATAGGTCGGGATGCTTTCGAACATCACCGTGGTCGCTCCGTTGGCGAGCGGGCCGTAGACGATATACGAGTGACCCGTGATCCAACCGATGTCGGCCACGCACGCGTAGACCTCGCCGGGACGGTAGTCAAACACGTAGCGGTGCGTGACCGCGGCATAGAGGAGATACCCGGCAGTCGTATGCGCGACGCCCTTCGGCTTTCCAGTGCTGCCGGAGGTGTACAGGAGAAACAGCGTATCTTCGGCGTCCATGTCTTCGATCGGGCAATAGGGTCGCTGTTGCATCATCGCTTCGCCGAGCCACACGTCGCGCGGGGGGTAGAACGGGACCTTGGTGCCGGTCCGTTCGGCGACGAATACGTGCGCTACCGACGGGCACGCCATGACCGCCTCGTCCACGGTCCGCTTGAGCGGGATGATCCGTCGCCCACGCAGCCCTTCGTCAGCGGTGATCACGGCCTTGCACTGCGCGTCGTTGATCCGGTCGCGAAGCGCCTCGGCGCTGAAGCCGGCAAAGACTACCGAGTGAACCGCTCCGATCCGCGCGCACGCGAGCATCGCGTACGCCGCCTCGGGGATCATCGGCATGTAGATCGCGACGCGATCGCCGCGGCGAATGCCGTGCTGCAACAGCACGTTCGCAAGGCGCGAAACCTCACGCTGCAGCTCGCGGTAAGTTATCTCCTTCCCCTGCCCCGGTTCGTCGGACTCCCAGATGATCGCGACCTGATCGCCGCGTTCGGGGACGTGCCGGTCGACGCAGTTGTGGCACGCGTTGAGCTTCCCGCCCAGGAACCACGCGATCATGCCGTACGAGAAGTCGGTGTCGTTGACCTGGTGGAAGTCGTGCTTCCAGCTCAGCGTCTCGCGGGCCAGATCGCCCCAGAAGCCGTCGGGATCGGCGATGCTCCGGTCGTAGAGCTCGCGGTACCGATCGGCCGTCGCCACCCGCGCGCCTTCCACTCGAGGCGTCCTGTGCTCTCCGTGCAGTGCGATCATCGCTCACCTCCAGTAGCATCATAACTGATTTTGTAAGCTTTTGCAGCACCGCGACTCGCTGTGGACGACCGCCGTGAACGATCGCGTCCGGGCAGAACAGACTCGCCACTGCGCGGAGTGTTCGGCTATACTGGCGTCAGGAGAACCGGTGAGCGAAGCGTTTCACGGAATGGTCGGATCGAGCTTGGCGATGCGACGCGTCTACAAAAGTATACGCAACGTGTCACCGCTCGATGTCCCGGTGCTAATCCTTGGAGAGAGCGGCAGCGGGAAGGAGCTGGTCGCGCGTGCGATACACAACGAGAGTCCACGGCGATCGGGCCCCTTCCACGCGGTGAACGCCGGCGTGCTGACGCCGGAGCTGGTTGCCAGCGAGCTATTCGGCCATGCGAAGGGCGCTTTCACCGGCGCAACGACCTCCAAGAAAGGGTACTTCGAATCGGCCGACGGTGGGACGTTGTTTCTGGATGAGATCAGCACGATGCGTCTGGAAACACAGATCGACCTCCTGAGAGTTATCGAGACGCAGACGTTTACCCGAGTCGGGGGAACGGCACCGATCAGATCGAACGTTCGCATCCTGGCAGCCGCGAACGTTGACCTCAGACGCCACATCCGTGCAAACACGTTCCGGCCGGATCTCTACTACCGATTGAGCGTGTTCCCGCTCGCACTGCCGCCGCTCCGCAAGCGTCGCAAGGACATTCCCGTGCTCGCCGAATACTTCAGGCAACGGTTCGTCGCCGAGTTCAACCGGCCGGTCGTCGGATTCGACCAGGGAGCGCTTCGAAGACTCCGCGCGTACGACTGGCCGGGAAACGTCCGGGAGCTGTCGAATGTAGTCATCCGACTGGTTATCGCCGCGCGCGATCAGATGGTCACCGAGTCCGAGGTGATCGACGCGCTGCACCACACGGCGCTCGATCCGCAGACACAGACCGCCGGAACGGTCGCATCTGACCCGGACGCGCTTGCGGAGTCGGTATACGATGATGCGCGGGGCGACACCCCAATGCGACCCGCGTCACCGGAATCGCCTGAAGTCGACGGAAGCGATGCCGCAGGCATCACGGCGGGAAGGACGATCATCGACGTCGAGCGCGACCTCATCGTGGCGACCCTCGAACAGACCCGTGGAAACCGAACGAAGGCCGCGAAGCTCCTCGGTATCAGTCGAAAATCGCTGTACAACAAGATCCGATCGTACGGTCTCGAGTAGCGCCCTCCGCGCGTCGCGACGAGTCGATCCGGGTAACGCTTACCCGGCAGCGCGCACGTCCGCGGTCTGGCACGCAAATTGCAGATCAGTACGTGGAGGATTTATGGCTACTGACGACCAGAGCACATACGAGAAGAAAATGGAAGCGCGGCTACGCGAGCTGAACGCGGAGATGGAGGTGCTCAAGGCGAAGGCCGACCGGCTCGAAGCGGACGCGCAAGAGCGGTCTCGAACTCTGATGGACGACCTTCGCGAGAGACGCGATGACATCGCACAGAAACTGGAGAAGCACCGGAATACGGCAGGCTCCGCGCTCGACGAGGTGAGGCGGGGACTCGACGCCGCGTTCGACGACCTTCGATCGGGCATCCGCAACGCGTCGGAGCAACTGAAGGAATGACGCCGCGTGTACGTTCGCCTGGCCGAGCTCTACGGAACGCGCGTACTCACCGCCGACGGTTCGGGGTCGGTCGCCGCGGTTTTCGTCGACGCTGACGATTGGGCGATTCGATTTCTGGCGGTCGCGTTCGACGGTGTGAGCGGCCGCGTTGGACACCGACACGACGCGCACCTGGTATCACCGCAGCAGCTGCACGGGCCGGGAGCGAACGCTTCCGTCCTGACCGCCGGCGCACAGACCAACGATCTCAAGCCGGTCGGCGTCGGACGAATCGTGCGACGCCTGTCGGGTCGGTCGGTTGCGCGTCTGACGGCACGCTACAGGCTTCCGCCGTACTGGATCGGTCCCGAACCGTGGGGATCGGCGTCGGATCCGCAGAGCGCGCTCGGTGGTGAACACACCGCCGCACACCACGCAATCCGACACCGGCGGCGACCGGGCCCGGCGTATCCGGTCGCCCGCATCGTCGGAGCTCGGGTCAGGAGCACCACGGGGCCGATCGGCCGGATCAGCGACGTCACAATCGACCGGAAGAGCTGGCGGATCCGATACCTGGTCGTGCGCCCTTCGCAGGGGAACGCGGACGCCGAAGTGCTGGTGTCGCCGTACTGGACGACTGGTCCACCTGTGCGACGCCTCGCGCGGATAGACCGACCGGCCGACCTTGTGCTCGCCGCGCCCCGCTACCGGCCCGAGACGATAACGCTCCGTGAGGAGCAGACACTCGCCCAACACTACGGCTTCCTGGTCGAATCATAGCGCCACCCGCAGCCAGACCGACGGTGTTCGTCAGCCTCCTCATCTACCCCGAGCCCGGCCGCCGATACCCCCCTGGAGTGACTCCCTCGTGCCGTCTGAACAGCCGGGCAAAGTAGTTCGGGTCGGGATAGTCGCACGCGTCCCCCACGATCGCGACGGAGAGGTCGGTGTTGGCCAGGAGGTCCCGGGCGTGCTCGAGCCGGACGTGGATGAGCCGACGCATCGGGGTCAGCCCGTAGGTCTCGGTGAACAGACGGATCAGGTGGTTGCGGGAAAGGATCGCGGCGTCCGCCAGGTCGTCGAGCCGCAGCGGCGAGGCGAAGTCGGTCTCGATGAGCGAATAGCCGCAAACGATCTCGCACGGCGA
>SKVA01000525.1 GCA_007129695.1 Spirochaetaceae bacterium
TGATGATGGCGCTCGGTGCGGCCATCGACGATCCGTGGGCGTACGCGATCGGCACCGCGCTCTTCTTCGGGTGGCTCCTGGTCGCCGTGTTTCCGCTCGCGTGAGCGCGATGCTCGGCTACACCGGGGTCGGGACGTTCGCGACCAGACCGCTGTGCCACTCGTGTGGGAACGCGTCCGCACCGCGCCGGAGCCCCAGAAGCGCGCCAAGGACCGCCCCGCGATGGCAGTTGTCACCGCCGGCCATTGTGTTTTCGATCAGCGCGCTCCGCGCATCATCGGCGAACTTGAGCGCCAGATAGAATGTCGCGGGCAGCGATTCCTCCAGATAGCACGCGGTGCTGTACCGCCGGCCCAGTACAGCGTTGACCGGCTCTGCGATCAGGCGCGCGATCGGTCCTTGAAGATACGCCAGGTCCTGCCGGTCAAGGTGGTGTCGCAGTGCGTCTGCCAGACCCGTACCGTCCAGTAGCTCGCGCGCGAGTGTGACGAGCGTGCGGACCCCATCGCCGACGCGTTCCCCGGCGTGCGTGATCGCGACGTGGGTCTGTACCGCCGCCGCGCTCGCGTCGTGATCGTGACCGACCGCACGAAGCGCGGCGTAGAGCGGAATGACCGCGACCATCCCGCCGATGTGCTTCTCTTCGACCGCCGCGCGATCGGGCTGCATCCCGCGGCGGAGGTTCTCGAAGAAGCCGCGATGGCACTCCTCGATGTACGTGTCGCGGTGGTCGTCCGGGGACAGCATGAAGGATTGGTACGCATTGATGAACCGCTCGCGCGAATACTCGCCGTGCTCCATGACCTGGTTCAGCACGAGCGCGAGCAGCTTCAGATTGAGCGTGTTCTCACCGGCTGTCAGGAACTGGTGGTAGTGAACGCCGCGGACTCCCCAGTACCGGCGTTGCGACCCCAGAATGTCGTAGGCGGGTTCGGTCGGCTCGTAGCGGCTGCGCCAGAGGATGCTGCCCGGATGAACCCGCGGCGGGTCCTGGTAGGTTTCGATGCGACCGAACGTTCGGGCCAGTTCGCGCGGGTCGTAGTACCAGTGCGCCGGCATCGCGAGCGCGTCGCCGATGAACGCGCCGGTCGCCGCGCCGGCATACGCGCGAAGCGGATTGTGGTTGGTGGTAGTCGGCACGGTCAGAAGGTACGGCGCCGCGGGCAGACCGGCCACCAGAAGAAGAGCGCGATCGCGCCGGTGGTTCCCCCCGCGGGGTTCGGCTGGTAGACTGAGTCATGACCTACACCGAGTTCATCGATGCCTGCGATGCGGGCGCGCTTCCTGGCGATGCGTCGCAGTTACTCCGCTCCCTCTTTGAGGATCGGCGCGACGACTGGGACACCGCGCACACGATCGCGCAGGAGATCCCGACGCGCGACGGCAGCCGTGTCCACGCGTACCTCCATCGCAAGGAAGGGGACATCGGGAACGCGAACTACTGGTACAGCCGGGCCGGCGTCTCGGCCCCCGGTGGTACCCTCGACGCCGAGTGGGATTCGCTCGCGCGCGAGTTCACGACGTAGTCGAGCGAACCCTCGATATCGTACGACTCGGGTCCTCGCCGATGGACGCGACCGGCCGAACGCTTTAGACTCGCCCGAATGGAAGTCAGGAGAATACCGTCGGAAGACTGGAGCGACCTCAAGCGGCTCCACTCGGTCGTCTACACGAGCCCGCTCGCGTCGGCCGACGTCGCAGACGGCGACGCAGCGGCGTACAGCGGCGCGTGGGGCGTCTACGAAGCGGGTACGCTGTGTTCGGCGATGATGTCGCACGAGTTCGCGATGATGCACGACGGCGCGTACCTGTCGACGGCAGGGATCGGCGGCGTCGGTACGCTTCCCGAGTACCGCCGCCTTGGGCACGTCAGGCGGCTGTTCAAAGCCGTATTCGCCGACATGCGCGACAAGCGTCAGGTCTTCTCCTCGCTCTACCCGTTTTCGTTTCCGTACTACCGGATGTTCGGCTACGAGCTCGTCTATTCGCAGAACGAGTTCACGCTGCCGCTCGACTCGATCGCCCCGCGGGGCCGAGCCGGCAGCATTGAGCTGGTGCTTCCCCCGGCCGACGGTGACGATGCGACTACCGACGAACGCGAAGCCGGTTCCGACGCGGTGAAGCGGATCTATGACTCGTTCGCATCGCTTCGGAATCTGTCGCTGCGGCGCACCGACGAGATGTGGCGACGTCGGCTGCGGCCCGACCCGTACAAGGAGCAGGTGTACACGTATCTGGTTCGCGGCGAAGACCGACGCGCGGGCGCGTACTTCACGTTCCACGCACGGCCCGACGGTCCGCACTCGTGCGACCTCGATGTCCGCGACATCGCGTTCGTCGACATCGGTGCGCTGCGCGAGCTCCTGCCGCATCTTGCCGGGTTCCATCCACGCGCGAAGAACGCGATCGTCCGCCTGCCGTCGGACGTACCGCTCGATCTGCTGATCGGCGAGCCGTACGACCTGTCTCACCGGCGGAGCGCCGCGTACATGGCCCGAATCGTCGATGTCGAGTCCGCGCTCCGCGCGACGCGATGGCCCGACCGCGAGGGATCGATCAGCGTGCGCGTTCGCGACGATCACCTCGACTGGAACGACACGACGTTCCGCGTCGAGTACGGCGGCGGTGACTCCCGCGTTTCGCACGCGGCAGGCGAACCCGATGTGTCGATAGACGTCCGTGCGCTCGTCCAGCTCTTGTGCGGCTACGTCGACGGCGAGTCGGCGCTCGCGTACGCGATGATGGAGTCTCGGCTCGATCCCGGGCGTCTGCGCGAGCTCTTCCCCGCGAAGCCGCTCTACCAGAACGACGCGTTCTAGGCGCTCGATCATACGTCCGTCGACTTGACGGCAGAGCGATCCCGTGTTATTGTACCAGTGTTATAGTACAAAGGAGGATCCGATGAGTGCCGCAAGCGACCGGCTCGCGATCGAAGTAGCCGCTATATCGTACTCGTACGGTGACACGAAGGCGGTACAGGGGATCTCCTTCGGGGTCGAGCGCGGTGAGGTGCTCGGCTTCCTGGGGCCGAACGGCGCGGGCAAGTCGACGACGATCAAGATGCTCACCGGGCAGCTCATCCCGGCTACCGGTGAGATTCGCATCCTGGGGATGCCGGTGCGCGGTCATTCGCCGGAGGTGCACGCGCGGATCGGCGTCTGCTTTGAGGAGAAGAACCTCTACGCGCAGATGAGCGGAGAGGAGAACCTGCGCTTCTTCGCGTCGTTGTTCGGAATCAGGAAGCCCGACGTTCGCGGGCTGCTCGAGCGCGTCGACCTGGCCGACCGCGGGCGCGACCGGGTGTCGACCTATTCGAAGGGGATGCGCCA
>SKVA01000079.1 GCA_007129695.1 Spirochaetaceae bacterium
GTCGGCCCGGAGGGCCCGAAGGGGTCCGGCGGGGCCGCGGCCCGGCCGGACCGAAGCCCGCAGTGGCCCGGTCGGCCCGGAGGGCCGAGGCGCCCGGTAGACGTCCGATCAGTCGACGGTGAAGTGGTCGACCTGTTCGGTGATATGCCGGATGCTCGATCGATTGTTCTCTCCGAGCTGGGCTACCTCTTCGGCCGCCTTCTGGATTTCGGCGGAGCCGGCGCGGATTTCGGCCATGCCCGACGCGACGCTCCCCGATACTTCGCGGACGCGGTCGAGCGCCTGCGTGATCGTGCCGGAGCTCTCTTCGATCCCGCCGAACGCGTCCTGGACCTGCGAGGTGACCGCGGTCAGCGACGACGTCGCGGCCAGGATCTCCTGGCTGGACTGGCTGAGTTCGTCCATCCCGTTCGCGATCTCCAGGAAGACCGACGACAGTTCGCCGACCTGCTGGCCGACCTCCTGCATGACCGTCTCGCTCGCTTCGGTCGAACGGAGCGCGTGTGCGATCTGGTCGGCGGTCGTCTTGAGCGTAGAGCCGATCAGCTTCGCGTTTTCGTTCGTGCTTTCGGCGAGCTTGCGGATCTCATCGGCGACGACCGCAAAGCCGCGTCCGGCGTCGCCCGCGTGCGCGGCTTCGATCGCCGCGTTCATCGCCAGGAGGTTCGTCTGCCCGGCGATCTGGTTGATGATCCGCGTGCTTTCGAGCATCTCTTCGGCCGACCTCGAAAGCGAATGCATGATCTGCACCGTCTCCTGGATCCGGCTGGTACCCTCGCCGGCGCGTTCGGCCGCGCGTGCGGTCGCCTGCCGCCGCTCCTGGGCGGTCCGGGCGACGTTCTGGATCGACACCGAGATCTGCTCGATCGCGGCCGACGACTGGTTCACCGACGCGCCCTGGTTTTCCACCGACTCTGCGAGTACCGAAATGTTGCGCGCTATGCTGGTCGTCGCCTCCGCGGCGTTCGTGATCTCAGCGTCCAGGTTGCGTACCTGGTTCGTCATCGACTCGATGTTTGCGGAGATCTCCGTGATCGCCGCCGAACTCTCTGCCGAGTTGGCCGACAGCGCCTCTCCGACCACGATCGTCGCGTCGGCTGCGCGCTTGATCTCCGATACGATGTCCCGAAGCCGGCCCAGGAAGCGGTTGAAGTGGGTGGCGAGCTCGCCGACCTCATCGCGGGTCGCGACGCGCAGCTCCGCGGTGAGGTCGCCGCCGCCGGCGGCTATCTGGGCAAGCCGGTCCGACGCGACGCGAAGCGGCCTGCGGATCGACCACGCGATCGCGATGGAAGCGGCGATCACGACCAGGAGCGTGCCGGCGAGCGCGATCGCCATGCCGAGCGCGAGCGTGCGCGCCGGTGCGAATGCCTCCGCGGTCTCCATCTCCGATATCACGATCCAGTTCCACCCGACCTCGTAGAGCGGGCGGAACGACACGATCGCTTCCCTTCCGCGGTAGTTGACGCCGGTGAACGTGCCGGTCGCGCCGGTGACCGCGTCGAGCCGGTCGTCGGCCGGGACCTGCAGCTGCAGCGCCGTGGTGCCGGTCCTTTCGATGCTCGCGATGACCGGGGCGAGCACACCGGCTCTGCGCAGATCGGTGAGGAGAGCCTCTCTGTCTTCGATCAGTTTCCGGCTGACGCTGCGCATCCGCAGGTCACCTCCGATTATGTACGACTCCCCGGTCGCGCCCAGTCCTTCATACTCCCAGTTGCGGTCGCCGGTAGCGATCCGGTTCAGCTCTTCGATCGGCATCTGGAGCGCGAGCGCGCCGATCGTGACGCCGCCGTCTACGATCGGGCTCACGACGAAAGCGGCCGGCGCGTCCATCGACGGCGCGTACGGCTCGAACTCGGCGCGGAAGACGACCGACGGGTTCGTGGTCGCGAGCGCCTGCCTGACCGCGCGCGCGAAGCCGGTCGCCGCGAACGGCCCCGACGCGAGGTTCGTCGCGAAGTCGATCTCCTTCTCCACCGAATAGACGATCGACTGCGTCGCGGCGTCTATCAGGAAGAGGTCGTAGTAACCGAAGCGGCGCTGATAGCTGCGGAACACCGGGTGATGACGCACGTGCGCGGTGTTGTACGCGCTCGCGTCCCCAGCCGTGACCAGGTTGCTCTTGCTGCCCCAATCGGCGGAGTTGCGCGCGATGTACGCGAGCTGCAACGCCACGGCGACCGGATCGTCGGGGGCGAAGTGCTCGGCCGTCCGCGGCACCGCCGCGGCGCGGTTGTAGAGCGGCACGAAACGCTCTGCGACGAACCGCGTGAGTTCGGTGGCCGCGGTGGCCGGTGGGGTCGCTCCTCCGGTGGCCGCCGCGTCGTCCAGGTAGCTCCGGTACCCGGCGGCGAACTCGCGCAGCGCGTCCTTCGTGCCGTACGCCTCCGACAGCGTCACTACCTGGTCGTTGATGAAGCCCAGGTAGCGCTCGAGCTGCCACCCTTTCCCTTCGCGCACCGCCGAGAGCTTGTCAATCGACAGCTGCTCGGTCGTCCGAACGGTCTGCACGTACGTGTAGCTCGCGAGTACGAGCATCCCGATCACGAACAGTGCGATCAGGACGGCGAGTTTGGTTGCGATCTTCATTGGTCCCCCGATGCGTCTTCCATAATAGCGTACGCGCGGTCGCGATTGTCAGGAAAAAGCGGCGCGGAGGTAGCGGCCCGTGTGCGATCCCGTCGCCGCGGCGACGGCTGCGGGGGGGCCTGCGGCGACGACGCGGCCACCGGCGGTGCCGCCTTCGGGCCCCAGGTCGACAATCCAGTCGGACGCGGCTATGAGGTCCAGGTTGTGCTCCACGACGACGACCGTCGATCCGGTCGCGACCAGGCGCTTGAGCACCGCGATCAGCCGCGTCACGTCTGCCGCGTGGAGGCCGACGGTCGGCTCGTCCAGGATGTAGAGCGCGGTCGCCGCGCGCACGGCGCGTAGCCCCATGCGCTCGTTCGCGAGCGTTTCGGTCGTCGTCGACGATCGGGCGAGCTCCGCGACCAGCTTGATCCGCTGCGCCTCACCGCCGCTCAACGTCGGGCTCTGCTGCCCGAGCGTCACGTACCCGAGCCCGACTTCGGTCAGCAGGCCGAGTGCGTTGCGGATCTTCGGCTGCGAGCCGAAGAAGCCGGCGGCGCTCTCCACGTCCATCGCGAGCACGTCGGCGATCGACTTCCCCTTGAAGTGGATCGCGAGCGTCTCTTCGGTGAAGCGCTTCCCCGCACACTCGTCGCAGACGATCGACACGTCGGGCAGGAAGCTCATTTCGATGCGTTGCACGCCCTGTCCCTTGCACGCTTCGCGGCGCCCGTCGGCGGTGTTGAA
>SKVA01000108.1 GCA_007129695.1 Spirochaetaceae bacterium
ATCATCGTGTGGTGGGGTGGTCAGGAAAACAACGTCCGGCTCATGATGATCCTTGCGTATCTGCTCCAGCAGGCCTTCGATCCCGGCGCCGAGCTGCGCCTCTGTACGATCGTCACGAGCGATCCCGAAGCAGCCGGGCTGCGGCTGACAAGGACGGTGCAGGAGCTGCGGATCCACGCGACGACAGCCGTGGTCGTGAACACCGACAAGCGACCGGTGCCCGAGCTCCTTGCGCGCGAGTCAAGCGGTGCTGCGCTCGTGGTGATCGGCATGGCGAAGCCCGATGAGCTGACGCTCAAGGAGTACCTACCGCGTCTGAGGGCCACCGTGGACGGAATGGGCACCGTGCTGCTCGTCCAGTCGAACATTTCCGAGATCGAATACGTGTAGTCCTGCGCCAGCAGCCGCCGCCTGATCAGTTGGTCTTTGGTTCCCTGCCCAGGAGCAGCCCGATCACGATCCAGATCGTCATGATGATCGAGCAGACGATCAGCATCGGTACAAGGCCGAACGCGAACACGAGAGGTACCGACATCGCGGTGAACAGGCCGCCCCCGACCAGCGGCTCGAACAGGAGCTGCTTGTAGCCGAACGCTTCGAACGCAGGAGTCTGCGACTTCGGGTCCACGATCCGCATCAAGAGCAGGCCGGTTGCGGTCACTCCGAGCGACTGGCCGAAGTCGCCGATTCCGCGCTCGAACCAGTAGTCCTTCATCATCCTGGGTGCAAGGAACACGAAGCACGCGACGGTCCACGCGATTCCGGCGACGATCAGCAGGAGCAGCGGCAGCCACGCCTCGGCGATCGCGCTCAACGTCAGCGATGCAAGCGCGGAGACGATCAACAGGTCGAGCGCGGCGCCTTGGAGCCTGAGGATCATCACGCGATCAAGGTCTCCCGGGAAGAAACGGCTGTGGATCTTCTGCACGATGATGCCCCCGACCATCGCGAGCGGGAACAGAGGCACGTGTCCGAGGAGCTCTGGAGCACCGAGCGGGCGGAGCAGGATCGACTCCAGAAAGACGAGCGCGGCCAACAGCAACGCTCCGATCCCGATCGATGCGCCGATGTAGGCGAGGTGAAAGGTCATTGGCTCCATGCTCTCTACTCGCACGGTCTGTTTCGGGTCGTCGGACTGGCCGTGCGGAGCGATCTCGCTTTCGGTCGTATCGTGCTCCTCGCCCGCGGTTGCGATGTCGTCTCCTGCTTCTGCTTCGGTGCGCACCGCGCGCGTGTGCCCCCGCTTGACGCCCCAGTTGACAAGCACGATGCCGGTCAGGACGCCCATGAGGACGCCGATCGTTGCGACACCGAGCGCCAGATCCTGTCCCTGTGGCCACCCGAGCTCCGCAAAAGTCTGTCCTAGCCCGGCGGCGGTACCGTGACCGCCGATGAACCCGATTTCGATCAACGCACCGAACATCGGCTCGACGTCGAACAGTGGTACCAGAAGGAGCGCAGTGATCGCGAAGCCGACGACGTACTGCCCCCACGCGATCGTATGGCTGAATGCGACCTGCGGACCAGCCTTGCGCCAGATCTCCTTCAGGCCCGGAATGACCTTGCCCAGGAAGAGCGCGGCGAACACGACGTTGATCAGGAATCCAGGAAGCGTCGACCAGATCGACACCGACTCACCGGTGATGAGCGGAGGAAACCCTGGGAGAAGCCGCCCAAGGACCTCCGGTCCGAGGAGCAGGAGAAGTAGACCACCGATTATCGAACTTGGGATGAACGCCCGTCTGAGCGCGGGGATCCACCCGCGGAGTAGACGTCCGAGTATCAACGCGAGCCCGAGCCACGCGAACGAGATCAGCTGTTCCATCGTACCCTCCTGTCACCGGTCGACCGGTACGTGATGCGGTGGTCGCGAACCGTGACGCGCAGCCCCGCCTCCATAGCAATCGCTCTCGCGCGTTCGATATCCTCCTGCGTCGGAGCGGGCGACGAATCCAGACGCGCGTCAAGCGTCTTTCCGGGACGGAACGCGGTAACGGTATACGCTTCACCAGGCTTCATCAAGGCGGTAATCGAGCGTATATCGTCGTCGTTGACCATGCCGGGCACGTACGTCGTACGAAACTCGTAGCGAGGCGCGGCGGCGCGGACCGCGTGGATGGAGCGCTCGATGTCAACCGGCGGCGAGCCGAGTTCGTGGTAGCGGCGTGGCGGCAGCTTGACGTCGAGCGCGACGTAGTCGGCACCGACCGCCGCGATGCGGTCGGGCCGCGACCCGTTCGTGTCGAGTTTGACCAGAAGCCCCAGGCTGCGTGCCGCGTTTGCCAGGTCGACCACTCGGTCGTGCAGGAGAGGTTCTCCACCGCTGATTACGATCGCCGATATCAGCCGCTGACGGGATCGCAAAAAGACGAGTGCATCGTCAAAACCGATGAATTCGGACGGCTCGTAGCCGGTCACAAGCTCGGGATTGTGGCAGTACGGGCATCGCAGATTGCACCCGGCGGTAAAAAAGACGGCTGCGACCTCTCCCGGGTAGTCGATGAGACTCGTCTTGCGCAGACCGAACCGGGAACCCGGCTTCACGTGGCCGCGAGGATCCCTGTGCCGAACTCAGCGTGAAGCTCGTGCACGCTCCGGAATTTCGCGATCGCCGTGCCGGAGTCATCTGTGACGACTATCGTCGGCGTCGACAGGACCTGGAATCTGATCGCTTCGCTCATTCCCTCTTCCGTATCGACGTCGTAGAGCGATGCGTTGATACCGGCCCGGTCGATCTCGGCACGCATCGGCGGACAGTTCGGGCACGCGGTGCGATAGAAGTAGTGGAACTGCGGGTGCGAGTGAGACGATCGCAGCGCATCGACGCGATCGGTGACAGACGCGCCATCCGCGTCGGGGGACGTCGGCGCAATCGGGGTCGCGTGTCCGGTCGGCCGGAACGCGACGCGATCGCCGTACTCCTGACGCTTCCCGCGGTTCCAGTTCTTGAGACTGCGGTAGTATCCGACGATTCGCGAGTACACTTCGGTCGGGGTCCCCTCGACGTCGTCGTACTGCTGACGCAGCACGCCGATCCGTTCGTCGATCTCACGCAGCCGCTGTGTCGTCGTTTCTGTTGGTTCGTTCATCGTCCCTCCCTCGTTTTGCCAGTCAATGTGCGGCGCGCACCAGCTCCTTGCGCTGCGCTTCGAGCAATGCGATCTCCTGTCCGATGCGGTCTCGCTGCGCGTCGGCGCAGTACGGGCACGCACGGTGCTCACCCGACAGATAGCCGTGGACCGGACATACCGAAAACGTCGGCGACAGCGTGAAGTAGGGGAGCCGATAGTTCGTAGCGATCGTCCTCACGAGCTTCGCGCAACTCTGCCACTCCTCGATTGCCTCACCGAGGAACGCGTGAAATACCGTACCGCCGGTATACTGGACCTGCAGTTCATCCTGCAGGTCAAGCGCGTCGAAGATGTCGTCGGTGTAATCGACCGGCAGCTGCGAGCTGTTCGTGTAGTACGGGTCGGCGTCGCCGCCGGTGATGATATCGGGGTACGTCTCCTTGTCGTGCTTCGCGAGTCGGTAGCTTGTGCTCTCTGCCGGCGTCGCCTCCAGGTTGAACAGGTCACCGGTGCGCTCCTGGTAGTCGGCAAGGCGCTCTCTCATGTGCGACAGAACCCGCAGCGCGAAGCTGCGCCCCTTGGGGTCGAGGATGTCGACGCCAACGAAGTTTCTCAGGCACTCGTTCATGCCGACGAGCCCGATCGTCGAGAAGTGATTGTTCAGGTGCTCGAGATATCGTGCCGTGTAGGGGAACAGTCCGGCCTGAAGCAGTTTCGTGACGACTTTTCGCTTGATCGACAAGCTCTCGGCGGCCAGATCCATCAGGCGGTTGAGGCGCGCGAAGAAGTCAGCCTCGTGCGCGGCAAGGTAGCCGATCCGCGGCAGGTTGATCGTGACAACCCCGATCGATCCGGTGAACTCATCGGATCCGAAAAGCCCTCCGCCGCGTTTTCTAAGCTCGCGCTTGTCTAGCTGGAGTCGGCAGCACATCGACCGTACGTCGCCGGGGTCCAGGTCGCTGTTGACGAAGTTCTGGAAGTAGGGAGTCCCGTACTTGGCGGTCATCTCAAACAGAAGCGCGGCGTTCGGGGTCTCCCAGTCAAAGTCCGGGGTGATATTGTACGTCGGGATCGGGTACTGGAAACCGCGACCGTCGGCGTCACCGGCGATCATCAGCTCGATGAACGCGCGGTTGATCATGTCCATCTCCGGCTTGCAGTCGCCGTAGGTGAAATCGAGCTCCCTGCCGCCGACGACCGCGGGCTTGTCCTTGAGGTCGTCGGGGACTACCCAGTCGAGCGTGATGTTCGTGAATGGCGCCTGACTGCCCCACCGGCTCGGCGTGTTGACGCCGAACACGAAGCTCTGGATCGACTGCCGCGTCTCTTCCAGGGAGAGGTGGTCGACTTTCACAAACGGGGCAAGGTAGGTGTCGAAGCTGCTGAACGCCTGCGCTCCGGCCCACTCGTTCTGCATGACGCCCAGGAAGTTCACGATCTGCTGGACGAGCGTGTTTAGATGCTTCGCCGGACGGCTGGTGATCTTGTCCGACACTCCGCCGAGACCTTCGGCGATGAGCTGCCGCAGACTCCAGCCGGCGCAGTAGCCGCTGAACATCGAAAGGTCGTGAATGTGAAAGTCGGCGTTGCGGTGCGCGTCCGCAACCTCCGGCGGATAGACGTTCTTCAACCAGTAGTTCGCGGTGATCGTACCGGAGTTGTGCAGGATCAGGCCGCCGAGCGAGAAGTTCACGTTCGCGTTCTCGTTGACCCGCCAGTCGCTCTGGCTGAGATAGCCGTCCATCGTCGTGTTAATGTCGAGCAGGAGCCGTGACGTGTCGCGTATCGATTCGTGGCGCGCGCGATAGAGGATGTACGCCTTGGCGACCTTCGTTTCGCGCGCTTCGATCAACGCATCTTCGACCAGATCCTGGATCTCTTCGATCGCAGGAGCAGAGTTCGGATGGCGATTGGCCATGATGCACCGGATGCGCCGTTCGACGTCGGCGAGCAGTTCAGCGACGCGTTCGTCCACGCGGGCGTTTGCGGGCGGACCGACCGCCGCAAACGCTGCGGCTATCGCCGCGCTGATCCGTTCGCGATTGTACCCCTCGGTCGTGCCGTCGCGTTTGATCACGTGCCGAACGACCTGTTGATCGTCGTCGACCCGACCGGGTCTGGCGTTCCAGTCGATGAACTCCCTCCAGCCGAGCTGCAGATCCTGTTCGCTCACGAGACCCTCCCTTCTCGTATCCGTTCGTCGCTGCGTGGCGCGTGGGCCTGCCGAGTTCCGGCTGCCCGGCTGATTACTCCCGCGCGACGGTCGCCTTCTTCAGCCGCTCGATCTCCTGCACGAACTCTTCTACGTTCGTGAAGTTGCGGTAGACCGACGCGAAGCGCACGTACGCGACGCGGTCCAGGTCGTAGAGCGCTTCCAGAAGCATCTCACCGAGTTGGTGCGACGCGACCTCGTGCGTCGTCTTCGCGAGCACGGTCGCGCGATCCTCTACCCCGTTGATGATCTCTTCGATCTGGAGCTGACTGATCGGACGCTTGCGCACAGCCTGCACGACGCCGCGCTCGAGCTTGTCCCGGTCGAACGGTTCGCGCGCTCCGGTCGTCTTGATCACCATGAGCGGTCGTTCTTCGACCCGTTCGTAGCTCGTGTAGCGATACCCGCACGACAGACACTCCCGACGACGGCGGATCGCGGTCCCATCGGCGAGCGTACGCGATTCGATGACCTTATCTTCCATTTCCTGACAGTGAGGGCAGCGCATCGTACCTCTCTGACTCTACCGGTTAGACTCCATATCTACCGTAATGACCGGCGCCAAGGCCGTCTGTCCACTATATATCGTGCGGTGTGGCGACGCAAGCGGTTTTCGTGATCGGGCGTCAATTCGTGGTGAGAGGCGATGCGGGTGTGGCCCGGCCTCGAGTCGGCCGGGCCGGGCGGCTACTCGACGAAGATATCAACGCTCGGGCGGTAGCCGGTGAGCGTCGCAAGAACTTCGTGAACCGGGTCCGACACGAACGCGTCGAAGATCGTCGTGTCGACCGGCTGTCCGGACTCCAGCGCCGGGAGCGCCTCTTCGTAGATAGCGTAGTCGAACCGGGGTGCCCACTTCCGCGATCCAAGACGCGCGGTCGTCGAGCAGTTGTCGACCATGTACGCGACACCGCGTGCGTGCATGTACGGGTTGAGCGAATCGACCGCTTCGATGACGCTCTCGTTGACGATCTCCGAGTAGACGTGCCCCTCTCTGCGAAGCAGGTCGATCTGCGCCATCATCGTCGCGACGTAGACGCCGGCGGTCACCGGGTCGACCGGGGGAGATCCCGAGCGCTTTGCGCGAACCTCCTGCCCGACGCGCCACATCTCGGTCTGGTCGATCGTGCTCATCGGGAAGCGGTCGAACCGTTCTCCGGCCATGATGACCGAACGAATCTCGTTGACGCTGCGAACCTCGTCGTAGATCTCCTGGAGAACCGCGTAGGCGGGTTTGTACGCCGCGCAGTAGGCGGCCTGGAAGTGAGGCTTGTCGGAATCGGAGAGCGATTCGTAGACGGCGCGGATACCATTATGGCTGATCGTGTGCGAGATCGGTCCGGTCGTGACCTCGACCGTGTCGATGAAGCTCTGCGCCTTGGTCCGTCCCTGACCGACAAAGTGGCGGTAGAGCGCTTCGACGATCCCATGCACCGCGCCGAGCAGGATGCCGCGCTCACCGTAGATGTCGGATCGGTACTCCATTTCGAGCGTCGTCATGAACGAGTACGGTGCCCCGATCGCGACGGCCCATCCAATCGCGTAGTCGGTCGCCTTCCCGTCGACGTCCTGTTCCACAGCGAAGCTCGTGTTGATTCCGGCGCCGTTGACGGTCTTGCCCTGCTCGTAGAGGCGGCGAACGCTCGGACCCATGCCCTTCGGGCAGACACCGATCACGTTGATGTTCGCAGGGAACGCATCGCCGTTGCTGCGCAATACGCCCAGAAGGAAGCCGTGCGACAGGCCGAGCGTTGCACCGGGCTTCATTGCGTTGAAGACCTGCGGGTACAAGTTCGCTTGCGCTGCGTCGGAGATCAGCAGCAGGACCAGGTCCGATTGACCAATCACCGCGAACATCTCTCCAAGGGTGCCGCTCGACTCGGTGAACCCCGCCTTTTCAGCGCTCTTCCACGAACTCGACCCCGATCGAAGCCCGACCGTCACGGTAATGCCGGTTCCGTCGAGCGACTCGCGAAGGTTCTGTGCCTGCGCCGGACCCTGAGAGCCCCACCCGATAACACCGATCCGCGATATGCCGTCAAACGCCTTCGGCAGCAGCGGAAACCGGTCGCGTCCTCCGCGAATCACGTATTCGGTCGTGCCGCCGAGGCGGATCTCTTCCTTCTCAAATACTCGTGTTGTGAAGCTCACTATATTTCTCCTCTTACAGTGACAAAGTACCAAAAACCTGCGCCTTGCGGAACCACCCGTGCTGCGCCATACTGCCGCGCGATGAGACGATTCCTGATCATAGCCTGGCTCCTCGTGTGCGGCGTGATGGGGTGGGCTGTCGCGCCGCAACTGCGCGAACCCGACTGGCGCGCTGTCTCCGGCGTCGAAAGGCCGCCGGCGCTGACCGCGCGCGCTGCGATCCTGGTCGACGTTGAAAGCGCGACGATCCTCTACGCGAAACATCCCGACCTGGTCATACCGCCTGCCAGCCTCACGAAGGTCGTCACGATCGACACCGCGCTTGCGGCGGTAGCTCAAGGCGAACTGTCGCTGTCCGCGCGAGTAGTACCGCCGCAGGCAAGCTGGTGGACGAACCAGCCGCCGCGATCCTCGCTGATGTTCCTTGGCTCCGGGCAATCGGTGAGTCTTCACGACCTTCTGGTCGGGCTCGCGGTTCCGTCGGGTAACGACGCAGCCGTCGCGGTTGCCGAGGTCGTCGCGGGCGGTGTCGACAACTTTGCCGACCTGATGAACGCACGGATGCGCGAGCTCGGGCTCATCGACCCGTTTTTCGTCGAGCCGAGCGGTTACAGCGACCGTAACGCGATCACCGCGCGCAGTTTCGCCCGATTTCTGTTGGCGCACGTCGAACGCTTTCCAGACGCGCTGCGCGACTACTACTCACTGCGCGAGTTTACCTACCCGACCGCGGATCATGGTGAGGTTGTGGGTGGCGTAGCGGCGATTACACAGTTCAACCGGAACACGCTCCTGTGGATGGACCCGACGGTCGACGGGTTTAAGACGGGATACATCGATGCGTCGGGCTACAACCTTGCGGCGACCGCGAGCAGGACCGGGAGGCGTCTGATCGCGATCGTGCTCGGCGTCGACGCGCCGGATGTGAGCACAGGCACACGGATCCGGGCCGAAGAGGCTTCGCTGCTTCTTGAGTACGGGTATCGGGCGTTCGAGGCGCTTCGTTTCGGCGTGCCGGCTCCATCGGCGGTCAGAGTGTACGGCGGAGCAACGCCTCTGGTCGAGCCGTTGGTGGCACCGACGATCGGTATCTCGGTACCCGTCGGTCGGCTTGCCGATCTCAACGGCGTAACCCGACAGTACACGGCGGTCGACGCGCCGGTCGGCAGAGTCGAAGTCGGATCGGTGTCGATCGAGCTCGACGGCGAAGTCCTCGGTCGCGCGTCGATCGTGATCCCCGACCAGCCGCGTGGTCGGTGGTGGCGGCGCGCGATCGACGCGATCATCAGACTCTTCGACCGGCTCGTACACCGGGTGGACATCATGAACGGCCGGTGAGCGCCTTGATGTACTGGAGCCGTTGGTAGCGCTCCGGGGTCTTGCTTTGGCTCTGCGACAGCGCTCCCCGAAAGCCATCGATCGTTGCGTGGTCGTGCGCGCCCATCCAGCGTGAAATCTCGTCGACTATCCGGCCGATCTGCTCGGGGCCGTTGCGGTACACGGTCGTGCAGATCTGTAGCGCGTTCGCACCCGCAAGCAGCATCTTGACCGCGTCATCGCCGGTATGGACGCCGGTCGACGCGGCGATGTCGCAGTCGATCGTGCCTGAAAGGACCGATACCCAGCGCAGTGGAACCGCGATCTCTTCGGGAGCGGAAAACTGAAGCCCCGGCGAAATCTGTGTACGGGCGGTGTCGATATCGAGCTGGTAGAACCGGTTGAACAGTACGATCGCGTCGGCACCCGCGTCCGCAAGCGCGGACGCGATCTGTCCGGTGTTGGTGAACACCGGTCCGATCTTCACCGCGAGCGGGAGATCGGTTTCGGCGCGTACATCCCGGACGATGCGAACGTACCTGCGCTCCAGGTCGCGCGGGTCGTCATCGACCTGTGGCATGATCGCGATATTGAGCTCGAGCCCGTCGGCGCCGGCCTGTTCGATCTGCCGACCGTAGGTGAGCCACCATCGCGGCGATGTACAGTTCACGCTTGCGATGACCGGGATGTCAACGGAGTCGCGCGACTCCTTGATGAGATCGAGGTACCCGGCCGGGCCGAGGTGTTTGCCCATCTCGGTGATGTAGTCGGCCGCCTCCGGGTGCGATCCGAAGTCGACGTCGTCTGCGGCCTGCCCGATGTCGTACTCGATCTGTTCTTCGAACAGCGATTTCAGCACAACTGCACCGGCGCCCGCGCCGGCGAGCTTCACGACCCCGTCGACGTCCTGCGTGAGGCTTGAGCTCGATACGATGATCGGGTTCGCGAGCTGCAATCCCATGTACGTGACCGCGGTGTTTGCCATCGTGACCTACCTTCGGAGAACGGAACGTAGTAGTTTACAGGACACGGGCAGTATAGCGGCCCCCCGGTGAATGGACAAGGAGAGGCGGTTGATGGAGCAGTGGGACGTGATCATCGTGGGAGCGGGAATCGCCGGGATCTCGGCGGCACGGACGCTCGCCGAGGGTGCGCGACGGCGTGTGTTGCTGGTAAACGGCGAGTCGGTAGAGCCGTACAAGCGGACGAAGCTCAGCAAGCACATCGCCGACGGCGAGCCGGCGGCGCGGTTCGCACTCGAGTCGACGGAGTGGTACGCCGAGCACGACATTCGGCTGCTAACCGGGGTTGCCGTCGCGGCGATCGACACTGCCGGACACGCGGTTACCCTCGTCGACGGTTCGATCCACCGCTACGCGAAGCTGATCCTCGCGACCGGCGCGCGTCCACTCTACCCGCAGTCGCTTGCTCGCTCGCAGGAACGTTTTCCCGATTCGTTCCACGCGGTCCGGGAATCCGTCGATATCGATCGCTTGCGTGCGGCGGCGGCCAGGGCGCGACGGGTTCTGATCGGCGGCATGGGGGTGCTCGCGGTGGAGACCGCCGCGGAGCTCCACCAGTTGGGCAAGCGCGTGACGATGGTCGGCGCCGGCAATCAGCTCATGCCCCGGCATCTGAACCCGCGCTCGGCCGAGCTGCTCGAAGAGATGCTTGGCGCGCGCGAGATCTCGCTCCGGTTCGGCGAAGAGATCCTCGGCGTCGAGCCGGTCGACAAGGGCGGGTATCGCGTCGAACTGATCCGCGACGCGGTGAAGACCGATATGATAGTTGTCTGCGTCGGCGTCGAGCCGAACATCGACCTTGCGCGCGACTCGGGCATTTCGGTAGCCAGAGGAATCGTGGTCGACGACAGGCTCATGACGAGCGCCCCCGACGTCTACGCGGCGGGCGACTGCGCAGAGCACGACGGTGGCATCCTCACCGACCTGTGGCACGCGGCCGAGTACCAGGGCACCGTAGCGGCGACGAATGCATCGGGCGGCGATGCTGTCTGGGACGGCAGGCCGTTCCGGCTCAAGTGTGAGGTGTTCGGTTCGTATCTGCTGAGCATCAACAAGCCGCGCGACGTCGACCGGCTTGAGATCGTTGAGCATGAGCGCGACGGCGTCTATCAGTGCTTCTACTTCGACGGGCCAACGCTGTCGGGAGCGGTCATGGTCGACGACTTCGCGCGTGCAAAGGCGTACCAGATCGCGGTTCAGGAGGGCTGGAGCCGGGATCGGGTAGTCGAACATTTTCTGTCCGACGCGCCGACCCCCGGCGCTTGCTGAAGCGCCTACGCGATCTCGATCCGCTTGCTCGACTCCCACAGCCCGTGAATGTTGCAGTAGCTTGTCGCGTAGAGTGTCCCGGACGCCTTCAGCGTCACGGTCGTCGCGCAGACAGGCTCGGTGAACGCAGCGCCTTCATTGGCGCCCTTTGCCGACTCACCGTGCGCGGTGAAGCGGTTCACCGATAACTGGTGCGAAAACTTGTCGTCGTCGGGCTTGAAGTGGACCTCGATCCACTGGATGTGATGCTCGGTCGTGTTCGGATGCGCGATCTCCTTGCCGACAGACGCCGCGATCGTGACGCGGTCGCCCGACTTCGCCCGATCCGGCGCGTCGATCACCGGCGCGTGTTTTTCGCTCTTCCAATCGGCGGACTGAAGCAATTCACCAAAAGCAGCCATACTCCCTCCATCTGTCCATCCGACGAGGCGCGAATCGGCGACCGTGCGATGAACCTCTCCATGCTACCATGCGGCCGCCGATAATGCAATCGTTGGCGTTTTTATGCGACGCGATCGCAAAAAAGCGGCTTGCCATGACGCGTGAACCTGACTATCTTCGTCGTAAATACGAGGAGGAGCTATGGCATTCAAGACACCCGATCTACCGTACGGATACAACGCGCTCGAACCACACATCGACGAGGCGACGATGCGCGTACACCACGACAAGCACCATGAGGCGTATACGTCGAAGCTCAACGCAGCGGTTGATGGTACCGAATACGCGTCTCAGTCGATCGAGCAACTGCTCGCGAAGCTTTCGTCGCTGCCCGATTCAGTGCGGACCGCGGTTCAGAATAACGGTGGCGGCCACTACAACCACAACCTCTTCTGGAGGACCCTATCTCCGTCGGGCGGGGGTAAGCCGTCGGGCGACCTGGCAGCGGCAATCGACTCCAGCTTCGGAAGCTTTGACGCATTCAAGGAGCAGTTCTCCAACGCTGCGGCGACCCGGTTCGGGAGCGGATGGGCGTGGCTGGTCGTGAATGGTGGCGGTAAACTCGCGGTCTACAGCACCGCGAATCAGGACAGCCCGCTGTCGCAGGGTGACACGCCGATCCTGGGGTTGGACGTGTGGGAGCACGCGTACTACCTGAAGTACCAGAACCGACGCCCTGAGTACATCGACGCATTCTTCAGCGTGATCAACTGGGCGGAGGTCGCCACGAACTACGCTACCGCGAACCGCTGAGCCGCGGCTTCATTACTGCGCTCA
>SKVA01000360.1 GCA_007129695.1 Spirochaetaceae bacterium
CCAATGAGCACATCATCCGGGTATAGCGTAATCGATACGCGCGCGTCGGCCAAGGGTCGGCATGCATATTACAGTTTGGGGAAACTGGAAGATCAGGGTTATTCCGGGCTGTCCCGGATGCCAGCGTCGATCAAGGTCCTCGCCTAGTCGGTTGTGCGTAGCGTCAACGGGATGGAAGTGACCGACGATCATGTCGCGGCGTTCACCCGGTACCGACCCACCGACCCCGGGCAGATCGAGATCCCGTTCATGCCGGCGCGGGTCCTGCTGCAGGATTTCACCGGAGTCCCGTGCGTCGTGGATCTGGCCGCGATGCGCAGCGCGATGGCGCGCCTTGGTGGGGACCCCGCGCGGATCAACCCGCTCCTTCCGGTCGACCTGGTGATCGACCACTCGGTGCAGGTCGACGTGTTCAACTCTCCCGATGCGCTCAAGCAGAATGCCGATATCGAGTTCTCGCGCAACCGGGAGCGCTACGAGTTTCTTCGCTGGGGCCAGCGGGCGTTCCGGAACTTCCGTGTGGTTCCACCGGCGAGCGGGATCTGCCACCAGGTGAACCTGGAGTACCTGGGGCGCGTGGTCCAGCAGACCGACGACGGAGCAACCGCGTACTTCGATTCGCTGGTGGGAACCGATAGTCACACGCCGATGATCAACGGGCTCGGGGTTGTCGGCTGGGGTGTCGGCGGGATCGAGGCTGAGGCTGCGATGCTCGGTCAGCCGATCTACATGCTCGCTCCCGGCGTCGTCGGCGTCCGGTTGCACGGAACGCTACAACCCGGGATCACCGCGACCGATCTGGTGCTCGTGATAACCGAGTTGCTTCGAAAGCATGGGGTAGTCGGACGGTTCGTCGAGTTCTTCGGTGCGGGGCTGAGTCAGATGAGCGTACCCGACCGGGCGACGATCTCCAACATGGCTCCCGAGTACGGCGCGACGATCGGTTACTTCCCGGTCGACGACCGGACGCTTCAGTATCTGCACGCGACTGGACGCGATGAGGGTCTGATCGATCTGGTCGAGCGGTACACCAAGGCGCAAGGCGTCTTCCGCACCGACGACAGCGTCGATCCCGAGTTCCAGGAAGCGGTCGATCTGGACCTGTCGACGGTTGTCCCGAGCGTAGCCGGACCGAAGCGACCGCAGGATCGCGTGCCGATCGATCGGCTCAAGGAGGTCTGGAATCACGCGCTACGCGCGCCTGTCAAGGAGCGCGGCTACGAGCTCGGCGACGACCGGGTTGATGAGTCGGTCGAAGTCACGTACTACAACGGTGAGAAGGGCCCACTGCGGCACGGCGATGTCGTGATCGCGGCGATAACGAGTTGCACGAACACGTCCAATCCGTCGGTTCTGCTAGGGGCAGGGCTGCTCGCGAAGAAGGCGGTGGAGGCGGGGCTGGTGACCAAGCCGTGGGTCAAGACGAGCTTCGCGCCGGGCAGCGTAGTCGTGACCGAGTACCTGATCCGGGCGGGGCTGATGCACTACCTGGAAAAGCTCGGTTTCTACCTGGTCGGTTACGGATGCACCACGTGTATCGGCAACAGCGGTCCTATTCCGCCGAACATCGCGAACGGGATCGACGCCGGCAGACTTGTCGCGGCGGGCGTTCTCAGCGGCAACCGAAACTTTGAGGGTCGGATCAACCCGCACGCAATGGCGAACTTTCTCACGTCGCCGCCCCTTGTCGTCGCGTACGGCCTGACCGGCACCGTGAACATTGACCTGGACAAGGAGCCGATTGGCACCGCGGCGAGCGGAACCCCGGTGTACCTTGCTGATATCTGGCCCGATGACGCAGAGCTTGCCGAGTACGTCGCGAAGGCGCTCGACCGCGACGCGTTCGTGAGCAGCTACGCGGGAATCGAGGAATCGAACGAACAGTGGAACGCGATCCCGGTGTCCGCCACCGAACTCTACCCGTGGGACGGTGGCAGCACGTACGTGCAGGAACCGCCGTTCTTCACCGACATGACGCTCGACGTCGAACGCATCGCCGCGATCTCAAACGCACGCGTGCTCGTGATTGCCGGTGACAGCACAACCACCGACCACATCAGCCCTGCCGGTTCGATCGATCCGTCGTCGCCCGCCGGGGTGTATCTCAGCGAACACGGGGTCGACCGGTCCAGTTTCAACAGCTATGGCAGCCGTCGCGGAAACGACCAGATCATGACGCGCGGGACGTTTGCCAATATCCGCTTCCGAAACCTTATCGCGCCCGGGACCGAAGGCAGCCGGACGATCTACCTGCCGTCCGGAGAAGAGACCGACATCTATACCGCCGGCGAACGATACCGCGATGCCGGAATCTCGACGGTGATCCTGGCCGGCAAGGACTACGGAATGGGGTCGAGTCGCGACTGGGCCGCGAAGGGTACCTATCTCCTGGGGGTTCGAGCGGTGATCGCAGAGAGCTTCGAGCGCATCCACCGCAGCAACCTGGTCGGGATGGGGATCCTCCCGCTCGAGTTCCTGCCGGGCGAGTCGGTCGAAAGCCTGGGGCTTTCGGGGCGAGAGGTGTACACGATCGCGATCGATGACGCGGTCAGTCCGCGGCAGCAGATCTCCGTATCAGCGACCGACCCTGAGGGAGGTCCCGGAAAGACGTTCAGCGTCGTCTGCCGGATCGACAGCCCGGTGGAGATCGACTACTACCGCAACGGCGGCATTCTTCAGACGGTGCTGCGCCGCTTCGTCGGCGACGCGACTGTCTGAGCCGGGCGTTCGACCAGATGCTCCCAGCGGATCCCGTGCCCGCTCGGAACATCGGTCAGGAGTCGGGCTCCTACGACGATCTCGCGGTACCGCGGTTCGAGCCCGGGTGGAAGCCGCTCGGCGCGCAGCGCCGCGACGTCCGCGTCGCCGATCGTGCTGCCCGCCGGCAGATCGCGCGTCGCCAGCAGGCTTCGCCTCGTGGTCGCGTACAACGATCGCTCGGCGGGGGCCAGGCGCTTGACGCCATCTCCGAGTACGCGCTCGACCCGGTCCGCGCCGAACTCGGCGCGTAACTCGTCGTCGACGCGCCGTCTCCCGTCGACCGGATCGTCGCCGATCAGTGTTTCGACGCGCCGAATCGTCGCTGCCATCAGCGTGAAGTCGACCGGTTCGAGCGCGATCGGGTCGTCGAGCCCGGGGCGGCTGCGGTCGAGCGTGAAGTGTTTTTCGACGACCGACGCGCCAAGGGCGACCGCGAGTGCGGGAACGAGCCCGGGTTCGATGCTGTGATCCGACACACCAACCGGAACGCCGAAAAGCGCGCTGAGATTGGGGATCACCCGCAGGTTGTACTCGTCCTCCGGGGCGGGGTAC
>SKVA01000258.1 GCA_007129695.1 Spirochaetaceae bacterium
AACGCATCCCACTGCGAGAGTTCACTACTGTGGACGACATCGCCGAAGCGACCGTCTACCTCTCTGCCAACACGGGTCGCCACGTGACCGGGACCGACCTGGGCGTGAGCTCGGGGATCTCGATCCACATGTAACGCCGCGCCGGCGCCTCACCCGGCCGGCGCCGCGCCCCGACGTCCCTTCTCACGCCTCGACCAATAGTGTATTCTCACACTCAACAATACTCGGGAGGTCACGATGCCCGACACGAGCGAGGTGCGCGACCGGCGTGGCGAGTGGCAGCCGGACGCGCTGCCCAGGCCGTCCCCGCTCTTCAGTTGGCCGCCGCGGCTGGCCGCGGCGCTGAGATATCTTTTCGGGCGCGAAGGGTTCCTCTTTCCGTACAACGCGATCTACGTCGGGATTGCGACCTTGGCATGGCTCTATCTGACGCCGAGCATGGAGCGGATGGAGACGCTCGCGTTCGACTGGATCGCGCTCGTCTACCTGCGGAACGTCGGGCTCATGGTCCTGGTCTTCGGTGGGCTTCACCTGCGCCTCTACGTAAAGCGCGCGCAAGGCACACGGTACAAGTACTCCGACAAGTGGCTCGCGACTCGCGATAAGCGCTTCCTGTTCGGCAACCAGACGCTCGACAACGCGTTCTGGAGCCTGGTGAGCGGCGGGATCGTCTGGACCGCGTACGAGTCGATCACGCTCTGGGCGTTCGCGAACCGGATCATCCCGTACGTCGACTGGCGCGAGCGACCGGTCTACTGCGCGCTGCTGCTCCTGGCCGTACTCTTCCTGCGAGAGGCGCACTTCTACGTGACGCACCGACTGTCGCACTGGAAGCCGCTCTACAAGGCCGCGCACTACCTCCACCACAAGAACGTCAACGTCGGGCCGTGGTCCGGGATGTCGATGCACCCGCTTGAGCACATGCTCTACCTCTCCGGGATCTTCCTCCACTGGATCATCCCGTCGCACCCGCTCCATGCGATGGCGCACATCATCGTCTCAGGCCTCGCGCCCGCGAAGGGGCACGCCGGGTTCTACAAGTTCGTCGTCGGCTCATCCGACACCGAGCACGAAAAGGCGATCCGCGCCGGCGGCTACTTCCACTACCTGCACCACAGGTACTTCACCGTGAACTTCGGGACCGAGGCGGTGCCGATGGACAAGTGGTTCGGCAGCTTCCACGACGGATCGAGCGAGGCTCACGACGCGATGCTCGAGCGGCGCAAGCGCAAGCGGAACGTGATGTAGGCGGGAGGCTACCGCGCGTCGTGCGCCGCGGCCACCATCGCGCGGAGGTTTGCGATCGGCGTGCCCATGACGACCTCGCACCCCGAACCCAGGATGAAGCCTCCGTCGCGGCCGTCGGTCGCATGAATGCACCGCAGGGACTCGGTCCGCACCGCGTCGGGATCGCCTGAGAACAAGAGCGCGGTAGGATCCAGGTTGCCCATCAGCGCGACGCGCCCGCCGGTCAGCGTTCTGGCCTCCGCCAGATTCACCGCGGAGTCGATCTCCAGGATGTCTGCGCCGGTCTGCGCCATGAGCGGGAGGATCCGGCGTGTGTCGCCGCAGATGTGGAGGAGCGTCACCGCGCCCCGATCGTGCGCGTACGGACTGAGCGCGTCGAAGACCTTCCGCTCGAACGGGTAGACGTACTTCTCGTAGATCGCGGGCGATATCATGCTGAGCGACGCGAGAGAGTCGCCCGCCTGCGCGACGTCCGATCCCGCGTCGACGAGCGCCTTCAGGAAGACGATGAGCGCGTCCGACGCAATCTCCATCAGGTCGATCAGCAGGCGCGACCGCTCACGGTCGTCGTCCGCCTCCGCGGTGGCTATCTCCATCAGGAAGCTCTCGGTGCCGCCGCACAGGTAGCTCGCGAGCGAGAACGGCCCGGTCCCCGGCCCGCGCACCGCGACGTCGTCGCCGAAGTGCGTTCGTAGTCGCCTGACCGCGTCCAGATAGACCGGCATCCGCCCGTCGGTCGCGGGGTCGGGCACCGTGAGTTCGCCGATCCGGTCGAGCGAATCGACCGCGGGCCGGGTCAGGTGCGGCGTGACGTTCTCGGGCTGGCTGATCTCACACCCGAACCCCTCGGCGATATAGTAGTTGTCCGACTGCGCGCACACGACGTCGTGATGGAGAACTTCCCACGCGGCGATCTGCGCGCCGGCCATCCGCGCGGCGGCGGTGTTGAACTCACCGATCGGCACGCCTGCGATCGCCGCTCCGAAGTTTCCGCCGTACGGAGCCGCCGGGACCACATCGGGCCGCTCGCGCCGTGCGGCGGTCAGAAAGCGCTCTCTCTGCGTCATGCGGTTCTCCTGAGCCGGCTACGGATCACCGACGGTCCAGAACGACGTCTATACCGGAGAGCACCAGCGCCAGTCGTGCCCGCGGCAACCGACCGGTTCGTTCCACGAAGTCGGACCGGTCGAGCGTGACAATCTGCGAGACGTTCGCAACCGAGTCGCGTGGGAGGCCGGTCTCTCCGGCGCTGAGCACCACGTTGCCCGCAGCGGTAGCCCACTTCAGGTTGCTGGTCAGCGCGATGCACACCACCGTTGCGATGCGGCTCCGGTTCAGCGGATCGCCCTGGACAATCACCACCGGGCGTCGCAGGCCGGGACCCGAACCGCTCGGCAGTCCCAGGTCGGCCCACCAGATCTCCCCCTGAGCTACCGTCACCACTCTGACCGCTCGAAGCTCCGTCGACGCGCGGCCGTCATGAACGCGTCGGGCGGTTCGCCCTGTGCGTTCGCGACGGCGTCGTTCATCGACTCGGTAACCCGGTCGGGTGCGTGACGCGCGACGTACTCCGACAGTGCGCGGGCGTAGAGCTCGCTGCGCGAGCGTTGTGCCTCGCGCGCGAGACGGTCAGCCTCCGCGTACAGCTCATCGGGAATCGACACGGCAACCTTCATACCGATAGTATAACTGGAGCATGAACTACCGTCCACGCCATCATTTCCAGCGGTCCACCGCTCGGCCGATGGGTGCCTATCGCCCGCCGATCTCCACATCGATCGTGAACTCGCCCGTCTCCTGGCCGCGGTACGATCCCGCGTAGACGCGGTGCGTCCCGGCCACGGCGCGGTCGATCACGACCTGCGCGTCGGTGAAGCCGCCGCTGTCGTCGTCCTCGATCACCCGCCCGTCGGGCGTGATCACGAAGAGGTACGCGTCGAAGTCGGAGGAGCGGAGCGTGATCGTGGTCCGCGCGCCGGCGCGTGCAACGAACTCGAACACCTCGACCAGGTCCTCCTCATAGACTGGACTCGCGTCGACGATCGCGCCGAAGTACTCGACG
>SKVA01000241.1 GCA_007129695.1 Spirochaetaceae bacterium
CGGTCGCGGCGCGGCTGTCGGGTTTCCAGCAGATCTTTGACGCGGAAAAGCGTGGCGGCAAACGAGCCTTCTTCACAACGTCGCGCTTCCGTTCCAAGGACGGAATCCTGATGAAGCAGTACATCGACGAAGGACGCCTGGGCGACGTCTACCGCGTCGACGTGAAGCATCTGCGCGGACGGGGCCGGCCCGGTATCGAGTTCCAGCCGCAGAGCACGTGGTTTCTGGACCGTAAGATGGCGATCACCGGCATCTCCGGGGACATGGGGATGTACTTCATGGACCGCGCGTTCCACCTGACCGGTTGGCCCGAGGTCACGTCGGTCGGCGGGCAGGTGTACAAGCAGTTTCCGCACGATCTCCCGGCCGGCACGCCGTACGACGTCGAGGAGCACATGGTCTTCATGGCGCGGACCGCGGGCAAGCTCACCTTCACCTTCGAGTTCGCGAACATCAGCCACTTCGCGTACACGAACTCGGTCGTCGTACTCGGGACGCAGGGCGCGATCAACGGAACGATCAGGCTCGAGGATCTGGAGCTGCGCACCGAGCGGGAAATAGGGCGAACCGTCATCGAGCGGCCGGCCTTCAAGGATGATGTATCGGGTGACGCGATCGCGTATCGCGAGTTATCGAAGGCCGTCCGCGGCGAGGGGTACTCGCTCGGCACGACGAGCCGCGAAGCGTACCATATGCACAAGGTGCTCCACATGGCGTTCCAGTCGGCGCGAGAGCGGCGTGAGATCACTCCGGACGACGTCGACGAAGCGAGCGAGATCTTCCCGGGCGTCGGCGACGCGTGAGGACATCAGGTTTCGTGCTACCATCATCGGCATGGCCGCTGATGGAGAGATACATTGATGGGTTGGTCGCTTCCTTCTGATCTGAGCGCTTCGCTTCAGTCCGTGCTCGCATCGACCCCCAACCGGGGATCGATGCACGTCTTTCTCGGCGACCCGATGTCGGACGGCGGAGACAAGACGACAGTCGAGCCGGGAAACTCGTACTCGCCCGGCGTATTCACGTGCGGCGTTTCAGTGTGGATACACGTTGACGGTCGGTGGTACTGTCCCGACCTCCTCGATCCCGCGAAACTCGCGTGGGGCTTCGAGGAGCCGTCGGGGTCGGCCGCCGACCGCGCATCGCGCGCAGACTCGTTCGCTCCGGTACTCGTCGCTGCCTGGAACGCTGGATCCGTGTCGGTCGTGCACCGGCTCGTTCACCAAGGCGGATCGAAGCCCGGCGAGTTCGGGACCGACTACAGTACTCTCGATATGCGCGTTGCCGACCGCAGCGATGACGTTGTGCTGTGCGTGGTCGTCCGCGGGGTCGGTCCGGCCGGCGGAGTGATCGCATCGATCACCGCGCGCCCGGGCGTCGAAGGCGCGGTGTTCCTGGACGTCGATAGGAACGTCTACCTGGTTCCCGATTCGCCGCCCGACGACATCTTCGTCGGCGCCGGTGATCCCACGCCGGTCGGACCGTGGGGCGCGCTCGCTTACCACCTCCTCCCGGGCGCGAACTCCGTTGCGTTCTCGACTCCTCACGTGTTCGGTACGCATAGCTATGGAGCAGTTGGTATTGACCGCCTTGCCGGCACCAATCGGCGCCGGGATGGTCGCTCTACTGCGGCGGAGGCGATCGAGCGCGCGCGGTCTGGGTGGAGCCGGGCGGTGACGACCAGCGTCTTCGCGCCCGACCCAAGAATCACGACCGTCTGGAACCACGCCGCGTTCCACATCCTGAGCGCGATGGAGCGCGGGCTGCCGCGGATAGGTGCGGTGAACTATCCGGTCTTCTGGATCCGCGACGGGGTGATCGTGTTGCGAGCGCTCGACATGATCGGCCGCAGCGACCTGGCCCGGATCGGCGCGGACTACCTGGCACCGCTCTACCACTCCGGCGGATTCGGCGCCGAGTCGGACGGTCCCGGCGAAGGCATCTGGGCGCTTGTGCGGCACGCGCTGATTACCCGCGATGCCGGGTGGCTCGAGTCAGTCTTCTCGCACATCGAGGCCCGGGTGGCGATCATCGGGTCGATGATCAGCGCGACCGAACCGCTCTACGCGATCACCGAGAACCGGATCCCGGGACGCGTAAACAACCCGTGGACGAACCTCCTCTGCCTGCCGTCGGAGGGAGGCGTCATCCGCGGCCGGATGGACTGGCATGCGCCCGACTTCTACATCAACTGCTGGGCGTACTCCGGCCTGTCGCTCGCGGCGGTCGCGGCTCGCACGATCGGTCGCGATGAGCTCGGCGGCCGGTGGGAGCGTGACGCCGCCGATCTTCAGCGAGCGATCGGTGCCACCCTGCTCCCCGGCTACGGAAACGAGCGAGATCCCGCGGTCGCGCCGTACCCGTCGGGCGCCTTCTCCGACGCGCCGGAGACGCTCGTCACTCGGTTCGCGGATTGGTACCGGTCGCACCGGTTCTCAGAAGACGGCGGTCGCGTCGCGGAGCGGCTGTGGACCTACTTCGAGGCGGCGCAGGCGCACAACGCACTACTGCTCGGGCAGAACGATGAAGCGTGGGTGTCCATCGATGGACTCCTTGCGCCGCATGCGCCGTGGGATGTCTCGGCGTTCGTCGAAGGGCCGCCGAACGGCAACGAGCGCCTGCCGTTTCGAAACGACACGGGGAGCGTTGGCTGGCTGCGGAGCGATACGGCCGTCGCGGGCAACATGCCGCACAACTGGACGTCGGCGGAGATGATCAACCTGATTCGCGACCTCTTCGTCGTCGAGCAGCGCGATGGGCTCCTCATCGGCGCCGGAATACCGCGCCGGTGGTTCGTACCCGGCGCGACCTTCGGGATCAAGGACGCCGCTACCGATCTTGGACCGTGCAGCTACACGGTTACGGTCGACGCCGATGGCCGAGCAACTGTGCGATACTCGGGTCCATCAGCGCGCACTGCCGCGTTTCCGTGTACGTGGGAAGACACCTGACGGCGCAGCGCGCGGATCTACTCCTCGGTGAACTCGGTCAGCACCCGGCCCGATGACTTTGGGTGGAGGAATGCGATCCGGGTTCCGTGTGCTCCGGGGCGCGGGACATCGTCTATCATCCGGACCCCCTTTTCGACGACGTCGGCGATCTGCTCCTCGATGTTGTCCACGTGGTAGGAGATGTGGTGCATGCCTTCGCCGTTCTTCTCCATGAACTTCGCGATCGGGCTCTCCGGATCGGTCGGCTCGAGGAGTTCGATCGTCACGCCGCCCACTCGGAACATCGCAACGCGCACCTTCTGATCCGGGATCGTATCGGTGCCCGCGTACGTGAGCCCCAGCACGTCGCGATAGAAG
>SKVA01000320.1 GCA_007129695.1 Spirochaetaceae bacterium
ATCCTGGGAATCACGAGCGCGCTCCTGGTCGTCGCGATGCAGACGCTCGATCCCGAGGTCCGCGGGTACGTCGAGTGGTTCGTCGGGCCCCGGGCCGGCGCGGTCCTTGAGGGGATCGGCGGAGCGCTCGTCGTCGCGGCTCCGCTCCTGATCTGGTATCTGTTCGTGCCGATCGAAACGCGTGGGGGAGCGGTGGCGACAGGATTGCTCCCCGCGGTGCTCGTCGTCGCGCTCCTTGGCAATCTGTACGAGGAGGTGCTGTTTCGAGGGTACCTGCAGGGCTATCTGGAGACCGGGTGCGGTATGGGCCGCTACCATGCGGGGATCACATCCGGACTGCTCTTCGGATTGGGGCACAGCTTCCTGGCGCTCACGGTCACGGCCGTCGGCTGGCCGATCCTTCTGTTCGCGACCTACGAGGGCATCGTGTGCGGAGTGATCCGGGCGCGCCGCGGAGTCGCTGCGGCGGTGCTGACACACGGCTTGGCGATCTTCCTGCTGGCGTCGGGGCTGGTGTGACGGCGCGGCGGGTGTAAACACCGCTACGACAATCGCGCGAGCACCGATTCCTTCGGCAAACCCTCGGCGAACTGATCGAGCGCCGCGTCGAGGGCGTCGGAATCATCGCACGAAAGAATACCCGCGCGCTCGTCCTCGGTCAGCCCGAACCGCAGGTCTAGCAGCCGGACGAGCACGTTACGTTTTTCCCGCATCTGTCCTGTCTGGAGCATCTCCTGCGCGTACGTCATGAGGCCCTCCTCTACACTATGATACTCCCGATCGCCCGCGAATGTCGCCATACGGTCGATCTCGTCGCGCGTCCTTGACCGCGCGTACATCCGCTCGGCGGCTTCGGCAAGTTCGCGCGCCGCGGGGTCTGCGTGCGCGCGATCCCACCACGACACCAACAACCGCACTCGCGCGTCGGTAAGTCGCTGCCGGACGAACTTCAGCGCCAGAAGCGCGACCACGAAGCCGAGCGACCCCGATATCTGCTCCACGGCGATATCGGCCAGGTTGACCAGCTCTGGCGCGAACCGCGGTACATGATCCGCATGCGGTCCATCGACGAGCCGTGAGAACTCGAGCGGCTCGGTCCACCGCGGCCTTCCATGGTAGAGGACGACAGGAAGAATCCTCGGTAGCGTCGGCGCCGGTCGGTTTGAGCGCGAGCGACGCCAGATCGACGTCAGGTAGCCCAGGAGCTGGAGCGCGACCCATCGGTCGGGCGACGACTTGTGCTCGTAGAGCACGTAGACGAGCGACTCACTGCCGCGCCGCTCCAACTGGATGAGCAGGTCGGTCTGCTCCGAGCGCAGCGCCGGGTCGACGAACGTGTCGGGGTCGACCGAGACGCGCCAGCCCTCGCGGCCCGAGGCGAGCTCGGGGGCGATGAGCCGGGTGAGCTCCCACGCGAGGTCGATCCTGGTGAACGCGAATCGGAAGAACGAATCGTAGGGCCGGGTGTCGATCGCCATACCGGAATCAACATCCGAAACCGCGCTGCTGCTTCAGATATGGTCGCAGGCTGCTGGATTCGCGCGCGTCGCGGCGGTTGGGGCCACAGACCCGACGGATCAGGATTGGGCAGTCACTCGCCGGGAGAGCGCTCGATCAGGCGCTCGAGGAAGTCGATCTTTCGCGATATCTCACATAGCTCGCTCTGTTGGTCTTCGACCAGCCGTAGGCGCTCCTCGATGTCGCGTGTTCCCGCACCGCTACCTTCGGGGAGCGCGGTCGGCGCAGGTCTGCCGTACTTCGCTTCGGTCCGACGACGGATGCGCTCGGCAATAGCCTGACCGATCGGGCTTCGCGAGCGGGTAATGACTGCAGCGAACGGAATCGAGATCACGCCCATAACGACCATGAACGCAAGGAATGCCTCAAACGCAGACATAGCACCTCTCCCGGATTGTCGGAATCAGAGCAGTCTAAACGGTCCACGCCGCCGGAGCAACACACCGATCTCGGCGCGCCGGTCACGGACGCGCCATGCGCTGAGCCCGAGCGGCCGGCGGTCGGAAGCAGGGCTCTGCTCATGTCGGTCTCGCACGTGACGGCCGTGTTCAATACACGAGCAACGCGAGCAGAACGATGGCGAGGCCGATCACGCCGGCTCCGATGTCGACGAGTACGACGTTCCTTCCCTTATCCTTCGACAGCATCTTCGCGACCCACGCATGGAACCTCTTGTAGTCGAAGATGAGCGTGATCGCCTTCAACGCGGTCAGCGAGAAGAGAATCGTGAGGATAAGCGAATAGTCTACCCCGGCCGTGAAGTGCTGATACCACGTCAGTCCGACCAGACCCAGACCGATCACGGCGACCGGGACGATCCAGCGAGGCCGCTTGTCGGCGTACGCCTTCGCGATGAACGCGTTCTCGTCCCACGGTATCACATGCATGTACACCGGCTTCAGAAGAGCCGCGAGTCCGAAAATCAAACCAAGCCACGTGAAGTAGTTCACTTCTTTCTCCTTCTACTCACTGCTTTGATCCGTCGGTCACACGAAGTATGCCAGGAACAGGAAGACCGGGACCAGAACGGCGCGCGCCAACGCGATCTTCCGCCATGCCGCGTCGCCTTCGATCGACGTGACCGCCTGCTGCCCCTTCTTGTTGAGGGTCACCAGGCCCCCCTTGAGCGCAACACCCGCCGGGATCACGACCATGAGGACCCAGCCTGCCCACGTCTTCTCCGGAGTGGCGATGAAGCCCGCGAGCGCCACGACGTAGAGCGCGAGGAACACGACCAGCGCAAGGATGAACCACCACGGCCTGCGGTCTCTCGAGTACGCTGCCTGTTCGACCTTCTGGAACCGGGCGCCCATCACAAAGATCAGAATGCTGGTCGCCAGGACAGCCGTCGCCAGGACCAGGGCAAACACTTGTGGTAATACCGTCATCTTCTCCTCCAAGTGGAACGTTTCTGTGGTCTCTGAGCCATGTGACGCTATGGTCATATGACTGTTGCGTCACATTAGTCACGATTCCGCGATCTGTCAAGCCCGAAAGTGAAAAAAGTGACTCTTGAGTCATTTTTCTTACCCTCACGCTTGACGGAAACAGAGGTTAGGTGCGATTATGACTCATCAGTCACAAAACGAAGAGGAGCCGAGGTGCCGAAAGAGACGTTCTTCAACCTTCCGCCGGACAAACGCGAGCGGTTCATCGAAGCCGCGCTCGATGAGTTCTCCGTGCACGACTACCGCTCCGCGTCGGTCAGCAGAATCGTCGAGGAACTCGGGATCGCGAAGGGCAGCGTGTACCAGTACTTCGACGACAAGAGCGAGCTGTACCAGTA
>SKVA01000338.1 GCA_007129695.1 Spirochaetaceae bacterium
CGTCGTCAGCCGCGAGTCGGCAGATCGGTCTCCCGACGAATCCGCCGATGCACGGCCAGTGGTAGCCGTCACGGCTATCACGAACACCACAATCGGCACGGCCAGCCGCAACAGGAGTCTCATACCGTCATCATCGGTAGCTTGACCGGCTAGATTGCCGGAAGATATTATCTGAAGTTGAAGCACCGGCTGCATAATCGACGATAATTGTGCATGCTCACGCCTTCGGGAGGGGATCATGGCTAAGAAATCCGCGGTGTCGAACACTCCGACGGTAGCATCCGACGCGGGATCAGAAGAGAAGCAGCGCGCGATCGAGGCCGCACGACTCCAGATAGAGAAGCAGTTCGGTCAAGGCTCGCTGATGAAGCTTGGCGCGCGGACAAACCATGCCGGTATCGAAACAATACCCTCCGGATCGATCCTCCTCGATGAGGCGCTCGGACTCGGCGGATACCCGAAGGGGCGCATCCTCGAAATCTACGGGCCTGAGTCGAGCGGGAAGACGACGCTCGCGCTTCACGCGATCGCCGAGGCGCAGAAGAAGGGCGGGATCGCCGCGTTCATCGATGCCGAGCACGCGCTCGACCCGGTCTACGCGCGCAACCTGGGCGTCAACATCGACGAGCTGTGGGTCTCGCAGCCCGACACCGGTGAGCAGGCGCTCGAAATCGCCGAGTCGCTCGTCCGGTCGGGCGCGGTCGACATTATCGTCGTCGATTCGGTGGCCGCGCTCACCCCGCAGGCGGAGATCGACGGCGACATGGGCGACAGTCACATGGGACTCCAGGCGCGGCTGATGAGCCAGGCGCTCAGGAAGCTGACCGGCACGATCTCCAAGAGCGGAACGTGCCTGATCTTCATCAACCAGATCCGCATGAAGATCGGCGTCATGTTCGGAAACCCCGAGACGACGACCGGCGGGAAGGCGCTGAAGTTCTACACATCGGTACGGCTCGAGGTACGCCGGATCGAAACGATAACCCAGGGCGCCGACAACGCGATCGGAAACAAGGTGCGCGTGAAGGTCGTCAAGAACAAGGTCGCTCCGCCGTTCCGCAAGGCCGAGCTGGAGATCATGTTCGGCGTCGGTATTTCCGCGTCGGCAAGCCTGCTCGACGCCGCGCTGAAGCACGATCTGCTCCAGAAGAGCGGCAGCTGGTACTCGTACGGAGACGAGAGAATCGGGCAGGGCAGGGAGAACGCGAAGCAGTTCCTGGAGACCAACACCGATATCGCGACGAAGCTGGAAGCCGAACTGCGAGAGAAGATGTTCGCTCACGTCAACGACGCGCCGAAGAAACGCGATGCGCCTCCAGCCGACGACCCTCCGGCGATTGCGGCGGTCCGTGAACCAGCAGCGGCGAAGCGACCGGTTGCCGCAGTATCGGGTGCTGCAGCCGCGGGTGCCGGCGACGATGAGTACGAAGGCGATTCCGATGGCGCCGATGACTCGTACGCCGAAGACGAGCTGTTTTAGCGCGGACCCTTTACCCGAGCGGAGACGCCTCAGTATAATCAGGGGGCCTTGACGTCGCCCCAACATGAATCGAGTCCGAACCACCACGTCCGTCTCGACCAGTTCGAAGGGCCGCTCGATCTGCTCCTCTTCCTGATCAGAAAGGCGGAGATCAACATCTACGACATCCCGATTCATCAGATCACCGAGCAGTATATCCAGTTCCTTGAGTACGCAGCCCAGATCGACCTCGACAGCATCACCGAGTTCTACGGGCTCGCGGCCACGCTGCTGCTCATCAAGAGCCGCATGCTTCTGCCGAACGAGTTCGCCGACGACGACGACTACGATGACCCGCGGCAGGAGCTGGTGCAACGGCTGATCGAGTATCAGAAGTTCCGCAAGCTCAGCGACCTGATGACCGACCAGGAGCGATCCGCGGAGTGGACGCTTGAACCACGCCGGAATCAGCGGTCGTTCGATTTCGTCGACGATGAGGAACTATGGCATCAGATCGACGTATGGGACCTCCTGCAGACCTTTTCAGCCGTGATGGCCAATCTGACGCCGGAACGGATCATCGACCTCTACGAAGAGGTCTCGATCAACGAGAAGATCTCGTTGATCAACGAACTGCTCGAGACGCGCGGAGAGTTCCTGTTCACCGATATCGTCACGCGCCCCGACTCGGTGATGGACGTCGTCTGCGCGTTCCTCGCCGTCCTCGAAGCGGTCAAGTCGAGCGGTATCGGCGTCTACCAGAACCGGCTGTTTGGCGACATCCGGATACGCCGCCGGCAGCGACGGGAGCTACCCAACGATGAATCTTGAGACCGAAGCGGCGCTGATCGAAGCGATTCTCTACCTGGAGGTGGATGCGGTCGATCTTGCGACGCTGCAGCGCATCAGCAAGCTGTCGCGCGATGTCGTACTCGCGTCGCTCGAGCGCTTGAAGGAGACCTACGCGCGCGACGAGCACGGTCTCGAGCTCGTCGAGATCGCAGACTGCTACACGCTCGGGCCCAAGAAGCACCTCGGGCCAGCGCTCCGTGACCGGTACGGCAAGAAAAACGATGCCCGGCTCAGCCGCGCGGCGATGGAGACCTTGTCCATAATCGCGTACTCGCAACCGATAACCCGGACCGAAATCGAAAACCTGCGCGGGGTGAACGCCGACGCGATGATGCGCCTGCTGCTCGGCCGCGACCTGATCAAGGAAGTCGGCAAGAAGGATGCACCGGGACGCCCGACGCAGTACGGAACCACCCGCCACTTTCTCGAGCTGTTCGGTCTGTCGAGCATCGCGGACCTCCCGAAACTCGACGAGGCCGATGAGCAGAGGTTCGCCGATGAGTGAGCATGAGACGCTGCGCCTCCAGCTCTACCTCGCAAGAGCCGGAGTTGCATCACGACGTGCGGCCGAGCGGCTGATCACCGAGGGGGCGGTCACCGTCAACGGGGAGATCGTCACGCAGCTCGGAACCAAGGTGTCGACCGAGGACGACGTGCGCGTGAACCGAAAGCGCGTGCGAATCGAGCAGCAGCACGTCTACGTAGCGCTCAACAAACCGCGACGCTACCTCTGCTCGGCCTCCGATCCTCAGGGACGTCCGCTCGCGTCATCGCTGCTTGAGCCGCACTTGCCCGAGCGGCTGTTCAGTGTCGGACGGCTCGACTTCCTGAGTTCCGGTCTGATCCTCTTCACCAACGATGGCGAGTTCGCCCGGATCGCCGCGCACCCATCCTCCCGTGTAGAAAAGGAATACCGGGTAGACGCCCAGCAACCGATTCCGGAGGACCTCCTCAAGCAATACCGCGCCGGGCTCGTCGTCGACGGGGACC
>SKVA01000342.1 GCA_007129695.1 Spirochaetaceae bacterium
ACTGCTGCCACGGCTGGAAGACGTGGCCGAAGAACGCGGCCAGGATCCCGGCGCGGCGGCGCAGGCGCTCTTCCTGATGGCCGAGTTCGCAGCGCAGCGCGATGAGTTTCTGCTGGCCGCGAGTCGATACCTGGAGGCGGCAACTGTCGGAGCCGGAGATCGCGACTTAGCCGCACGGTCGATCTACCGCGCCGCGGTGATGTACTCGACGGTCGGCAGGACAGCCGAGGTTGAGCAGTTGCTCGTGCGCCTGCGTGACCAGTTCCCCGGTTCCGAGTGGCTCGAAGAGGCGCGGACCCTCGGGCGAGGAGATTCACGATGAAATACGCTCTTATCGCGTTGCTGCTGTCGACGGCCGCGACGAACGGCTTGGCGCAGGCCGGACCCGCAGCACCGGAGCGAACCGACATTGTCGTGCCGGAACTCATCCTCCGGGTCGAGGAGTTGCAGGTTCAGCGGATCACCGCGCCGCTGCCCAACGAAGGCGAACTCGCGCTCGGCCGGGTCGCGATTGCGTTGCCCGCGCCCGGAGAGCTGGTGTTCGACGACTCGGCGTTCGTGATCGACGCACCGGGTCGAACACCGATTGCTCCCGGCAGCAGCGTGTTCTCCACCGGAAGACTCGGAGCCGGAAGCTCCAATCACATCGTTGGCGAACTGACGCTGTTCAAACTCGGCGCCGATCCCCGCTTCAGGCTCGGCTTCGGGTACGAGGGAATCGATGGGTACCAGTTTCGAAGCGCGGGTACCGGTTTCTTCAGGACGACCAACCGCGTGGATGGGTCGATTGCGGCCGCGACCGACACGACGCGCTTCGACGCCAACGGCTCATTCACCGACCGCGCCGACGGGTTACAGGGTGTGACCGACTACTTCAGCGTAGGGGTGCGCCGCACGCAGGTGGACGCGACGCTCGAGTACCGCCCCGATCCGCTGATCGCGATCACGTCGAGTATCGACGGGACTCTGTCGACGCGGATCCAGAGCACGAGCGAGAGCTCCGAGGTGCCGCGCGAACGCGAGTACAGCCTGCTTCCCGACATCGAGGCGCGAATCAGCGTCGCCGCCGTCGATATCGTGTTTGGCACCAGCTACTTCCTCCGCTTTTTTCCTGACGGGTCGCTGCCATTCGCGCACGACGTCGACGCGTCCGCCGGTATAGACCTTGACCTCCCGATCGTACAGGCGAGCGTCCGAGGCGGCGTCCGGTGGGACTTCGCAACGCGTATCGCGTATCCGTGGAGCGCACGGCTTGGCGTTTTGATCGCCGACCGCGTCGACGCGTCGGTTTTCGGCGGGCTGCGCGTCGACCGGACGCGCTACGCCGACCTCTGGGCAGAGGTACCGTTGCTCGCGGTCGGTGGCCAAAACGGTGAGTTGCGCCGGAACCAGGAGTGGTTCGGCGGAGCGAGCGCGCGCTGGTCGGGGCCCTCGGGGCTCGCGGTCAGCACCGAAGTCGAATACACGTGGTCCGACGCGCGCATAGAGGTAGCCGGGCTCAACGAACAGTCGGTCTACAGCTTCGAGCAGCGACCGCTTTCGAGCCTGCGGGTGAGCAGTCGCGCCGGATGGCGCGTCTCGCCGACCTTCAGCATCCAGACCGGATGGACCGGTCGTTTCATCGACACGGTCGCCGGAGTGCCGAGCGGCGCGATCGACGGCGCACTCGCGTGGAGCGATCCGAGCGGCCGGTTCGGGCTGTCGGGCGAAGTCAGTTCCGGCTTCTACCCCGAGCCCACGCTCCCGCGCGTGGGCCTGACCGGTAGCTACGTGATCGCCGACGGCGTCGAGATCGACCTGGAGCTACTCGACCTCCTCGCACCGCTGTTGGGCGAACGCGGACGCGCGGCGTTCGGACCGATGGTTGGCGACCGGTTCCCGTTCATCGAACCCGGACTGCGCGGCAGTCTGATAACCCGTATTTCACTGTAGGAGTGTCCATGGTTTCACTGATCGAGCGCGGAGGCGTGATCCTCGTACTCATTATCCTGCTGTCGATCGTCGCGGCGGCGATCATCATCGAGCGACTGCTCTACTTCCGCCGGATGCGCTCCGACGAATCGACGGTCATCAACCGGCTGAAGACGACGGTTGCAAAGGGTCACTTCGAGGAGGCACTCGCGATCTGCGAAAGCAGTCCGAGTCCGATCACGAATCTGAGTCGGGTCGGGATTGAGAATCGCTATCAGTCGGAGGAGGTCATCAAGTCGATGATCACCGACGCGGCGAACCTGGAGATACCGCAGCTCGAACGTAGTCTGTCGTTTCTTGGCACGATCGCGCACATCACGCCGCTTCTGGGGCTGTTAGGCACGGTAACCGGTAACATTCGCGCGTTCGGCGTGCTTGGCGAGTTTGGCGCGATCGGTGGTAACCCGGCGGTGCTCGCCGCTGGTATCGCCGAAGCGCTGATTACCACCGCGGCCGGTATCATCGTCAGCATTCCCGCGATCGTGTTCTACAATCACCTGGTCAGTCGGGTCAATCACATGATCATCCGCCTTGAGAATCGCGTGAACGAGCTGGTCTTCATGCTCAAACGGGAGGCGTGATGCGCTTTCGCCGCCGCCTGTCGCCGAACGCTAACGTCGACCTGGTTCCGATGATCGACGTCGTATTTCAGCTCGTCGTGTTCTTCATGGTGAGCTCCACGTTCGTCCTCACGCCGGGAATCGCGATCGACCTTCCATCTTCGTCGAGCAGCGAACCAGTCGTGCTCAACCGTCTTGTCGTGACCGTCGTATCGCGTTCGGAGATCTACATCAACCGGGAGCGCGTCGCGCTCTCAGACATGGAGGCGACGCTGACATCGATCGCGCCGGAGGACGCTGACGGACGCCCCTTGAGCGTCATCATCGAAGGCGACCGCGCCGTTCCCTACGATACGCTCGTCGCGGTGCTCGACGTGCTGCGCCGCAACGGGTACCGCGGGATCGCGCTGCGCACGCTCGAGGAGAACGGTTGAGCAGGGTAGACCGCGCCCGGATGATGGTAGCCGTCGCGATCGCGCTCCTCGCGCACGCGATCGCCTTCACAGCGATCACGGTGTTCGCTGGTGCTTACGTCCCGTATCCAGAGATGGAGCCACTGTTCGTGACGCTCGAAGACTACGATCCGCTGCCGCCCGAACCGCCACCACCTCCTCCTCCGGCGGAGATCGGGCGACCGCCCGATCCATCCCCGGTAGTGCCCGCGCCTGCACCGCCGCAACCGGCGCCTGAGGCACCCCAACCGGCCCCGGCGCCACGCCCGGCCCCGCAACCCGCACCGGCGCCACGGTCGACCGACGCGCC
>SKVA01000319.1 GCA_007129695.1 Spirochaetaceae bacterium
CAGTCCTGGGTAGAGGAACACCGTGATCGTAGCCGCGGTGTTCGTGAGTGTGTCAGCAAACGCGTCAACCGAACGACGAAAGATCTGGAGAAGGAGCGTCATCGACACAACCGCGTAGATCGTGAACAGCAGCGCCGCGTCGGGAAGAAGGCCGTTGAGGATCAACACCTGAACGAGCGGCAACAGACCGCCGAGCACCGGCAGCACGATCGTCCCTGCGCGAAAGTGTGTATCACGCCGCTCGAACAGCCGTCCGAGCTCGCGCGCACCGAGCGCGGAGGCGACCACCGCGATCGCGTTCAGCAGCAGGAGGTTCGCGAAGGGTGCGACGAGAGTCACTGCCGCAAGAATCGCTATACCGACGAAGAACACGATCGTCCGTTGCGTCAGGTTGCGCACGGGACTGCTCCGAATCGTCGCTCACGGCGCTGATAGTCGACAATCGCGTCGATCAGATCATCGATGCCGAAGTCCGGCCACAACACGTCTGTGAAGTAGAGCTCGCTGTACGCGCATTGCCACAGGAGAAAGTTCGACAGCCGGTACTCACCGCCCGTCCTGATGACCAGGTCGGGGTCGGGCAGGTCGGGAAGGTCGAGGTGCGCGCGCAGTGTCTCGGCGTCGATCCGCGAATCGGTGACGTCGCGACGCGCGAGTCGCTCGATCGAACGAACGATCTCGTCGCGTCCGCCGTAGTTGATCGCGAGGTTCACGAGGATGCCGTCGTGGTCCGCCGTGTCGGCGGTCACCGACGCGATTTCGGTCTGGAGGTTTGCAGGCAATCCATCGATATCGCCGCTGTGGAGTACTCGGACCGAGTTATCCCGGTAGAAGTCGTACTCCCGGCGCAGGTGCGATGTGATCAGGTTCATCAGGAAGCTCACCTCTTCTTCGGCGCGCTTCCAGTTCTCAGTGGAGAAGGTGAACAGCGACAGGACTCGTACCCCGATTTCCCGAGCCCCCTTGACGGTACGCTTGGCAGCGGTCAGCCCTTCGCGGTGGCCACGGTGGCGGGGCAGGCCGCGCCCGGCGGCCCACCGGCCGTTCCCGTCCATGATGATCGCAACATGTTCGGGGATACGGTTGGGATCGAGCTGATGTCGCCGGTTCATCAGATCTCGAGGATCTCTTTCTCTTTCTCGTCGACGCGCGCGTTGATCTGCTCTATGTGCGCGTCGGTGACCTTCTGAACCTCGTCTTCGGCGCGCTTGAGATCGTCTTCGCTGATCTCTCCGTCCTTTTCGGCCTTCTTGAGCTCGTCGTTTGCGTCACGGCGAACGTTCCGAACCGACACGCGGCTCTGCTCGGCCATGCTCTTCGCAAGTTTGACGTACTCGCGACGTCGCTCTTCGGTCAGAGGCGGAATACTGATCCGGATGACCTTTCCGTCGTTTGACGGATTGAGCGAAAGCTCGGACTTCTGAATGGCCTTTTCGATCTCACCGATCACCGACTTGTCCCACGGTTGGATCACGACCAACCGGGCCTCAGGGACCGAAATCGTTGCGACCTGGTTCAGCGGCGTCGGGTTGCCGTAGTACTCGACGCGCACCTTGTCGAACAGCGCGGATGACGCTCGACCGGTACGAAGCGTGTTGAACTCCTCATCGAGCGCCGTCAGAGTCTTCTTCATTTTCTCTTCGGCCTGCTTGATCACGCGATCCATACGCCGTCCTCAGGTGTCTTCACCGACCATGTAGTACACGAACTCGACTACGTCGACCGTGGTTCCGATCTCCTTGCCCAGATCGGCCGCGGCCTGGCTCACGCTTCGCTTCTCATCCTTCACGAAGCCTTGCTCGAGCAGGCAGATTTCCGCCAGGTGCTTCTTGAGCTTGCCCGCGGCGATACCCTGCGTCACATTTTCGGGCTTGCCGAGCTGCTTCGCCTGCGCGACGAAGATCTCCTGCTGCTCTGCAACGTACGCGGCATCAGCACGCTCGGCCGACAGAAACGTAGGCCGGAACGCAGCGACGTGCAGCGCCGTGTCGAACGCGAACGCTTTCAGCCGCTCATCGCCGAGCTTCGACGGGTCTGCCGCCGCTACCTTGACGAGTACTCCAATCTTCCCGCTGTCACCGTGGATGTAGTCGCGGACCATCTGGCCAACGGCGGTCTTCAGCACGGTTGCGCGGCTGAGCGTCATGTTTTCCTTGATCGTGACCATCGCATCCTTGAGGCGGTTCTGGTACGCGTCGTCGGAGATATCCTTTCCGGTCGCCGCCATGTCGGCTGCGATCGCGTTGCCGAGCGTGACGAAGTCGTCATTACGCGCGACGAAATCCGTCTCACACGAGATCTCGACCATCGCCGCGGCGGAGTCGGTAACGTGGGTGAACACGCGTCCCTCGTTCGTTGCACGGCCGCTGCGCTTTGCGGCTGCCGCGAGGCCGAGCTCCTTCAACAGCTTCTCCGCCTTCGCGAAGTCGCCTCCGGACTCTGCGAGCGCCTTCTTGCAGTCCATCATGCCTGCTCCGGTCTTCTGCCGGAGCTCCTTAACGTCGGAAGCCTTGATTTCCATCTCTATTCTCCATCCTGATCATGCAAACCGTCGGTCGTTCCACGATCGACGGCTTGCGGACCCGCTCGGGCGGGGACTCAGTCTCCCTGGATCTCGTCTTCGTCGATGCCCGCGCTGTCAACCAGCTGATCCTCGACCTCGAGCTCCGGCTCCTTTGCCTTCGCCTCGGCGTCGTCGGGCTGGTACTCGGAGTAGTCCTCGTCGGTGAACGCACCGTCCTCGGGGGCAGGCTCGACCGCGTCGGTCACGACAACCGCGACCGGAACCCGCACAACGTCGTCATCGGAGGACGCTGCTGGTGCCGCCGCTTGTGCTGCATCTGCATCCGGCGTGCTTCCCTCGGCTTCATCTGTGTTCTCTATCGACTCGTCGTCGTCCTGGAGGCTTTCGATGACTTCGAGCCCGACTTCGTTATCCGCCTCGATGACCGCGTTCGCAACGATCTGCGTGAACAGCGTGATCGCCCTGATCGCGTCATCGTTTCCGGGAATCGGATAGTCGATCCCTTCGGGATTGCAGTTGGTGTCGACAACAGCGACGATCGGTATTCCCATCCGTCGTGCCTCGGCGACTGCAATCGCTTCCTTCTTGGTGTCGATGACAAAGATGATCCCCGGCAGCTCCTTGAGTTCCTTGATGCCCCCAAGGTTCTTCTCCAGCCGCGCCCGCTCCTTGTTGAGTCGCGCGACCTCTTTCTTGGTGAGGCTTTCGAAGGTGCCGTCGACCTCCATCTTGTCGATCTTCTTGAGCCGCAGCAGCGACTTCTTGATAG
>SKVA01000514.1 GCA_007129695.1 Spirochaetaceae bacterium
CCCGCCGGACGTAGCAGCCCCCCCAGCGTAGCAGCCCCCGCCCAGCGTAGCAGCCCCCCCCCGGCGTATCAGCCCCCGCCCAGCGTATCAGCCCCCCGCCCGGCGTAACACCCACCCGCCCGGCCGTGGCACCCACCACCGTGCCGTGCTATCCTCCCCGCGGAGGCTCCCATGCGCATCACGTCAATCACCACGCACGCGACGCCGGCGGTCGCGCTGGTCCGGATAGAGACCGACACGAACGAGGTCGGCTGGGGGCAGGTCGCGCCGTACTGCGCCGACATCACCGCGACCGTGCTCCACCGGATGGTCGCCCCGGTCGTCTTTTCTGTAAACGATCCGGAACCGGATTCACTCTCCGACCGCGTGATCGCGGCGAACTACAAGTTTCCGGGGAGCTTCGTGGCACGCGCGCTCGGCGGCGTGGAGACGGCGCTGTGGGACCTCCTTGCCCGACGCGAGGGAAAGCTCGTCTGCGAACTCCTCGGCGGCACTCCGGGCGCGTACCCCGCGTACGCGTCGAGCATGAGCCGCGACATCACCCCGGCCGATGAGGCGCGGCGGATCACCACGGTGCGTGACACCCACGGATTTCGCGCGTGCAAGGTGCGCGTCGGCGCGGTGAACGGGAACGACGTCGACCAATGGCCCGGCCGCAGCGAGGAGCTCATCGACACGATGCGCTCGGCGCTCGGCCCCGACTTCGTGATCCACGCCGACGGAAACAGCGGCTTCACGCCGAAGCGCGCGATCGAAATCGGCCGCAGGCTCCACGGCGGTGGCCCCGGCCACCTGGAAGAGCCGTGCCCCTACTGGGAGATGGAGTGGACGCGCGAAGTGACCGCGGCGCTCGACGGAGATGTCGCCGGCGGCGAGCAGGACAACTGGATGCCGGTCTGGGAGCGGATGGTCAACGACCGGGTCGTCGACATCGTTCAGCCCGACGTCTGCTATATCGGCGGGATCAGCCGGGCGCGCCGCGTCGCGCGACTCGCACAGGCGGCGGGGATGCTCTGCACCCCGCACTCGGCGAACGTGAGCATGGTCACGCTCTTCACGCTCCACCTGATGCGATCGATCCCGAACGCAGGACCCTTCCTGGAGTTCTCGATCGAGGAGCCGGGCGAGTTCGCCGATCTCTTCGAGCCGAGCCTGATCGTCGCTGACGGCGCAGTGCAGATGCCCGACGCCGAACCGGGTTGGGGCGTCCGCCCGCGTCAGGAATGGATCGACCGGTCGACCACGCAGGTTTCCCGGGCGGGCTGAGCCGCGCGGTGGACCGGTGCCGGCCGACACCCCGAACGCCCGCTTGACACAACTCCGCGGGACGGTTATGCTTTCATTGTTCGATCGAAGAGCCGTTCCCCTGCACGCCGTTCCGTGAATGGTATGCAAGGTGACGGCTCTTTGTTTTCCGGCCGTAGGCCGGGACTGCGGTTGCCGGCGCCGCACACACCACGGCACCGAAGGGTGGGGTCGACATCATCCGGACGCGCCATCAAGGAGGTTTTATGAAGTACACAGCAATGCCAGGTTCCACGGGGACCGGCATCTAAGATCGAACGGGTCGCCCGCAAGGGCGGCCCTCTTTGTCACAGGAGGGGGAGCGGCATCACCGTCGGCCCCACTTCGCCCGACGCAGACAGCGCGCAACCCGCGGCTCCCCCTCGCTCCCGCGAGGCGTCGTTGCGGCCGCAACGACGCGCACGCTCCCGCTACCCCCTCGTCGGCCAAAGCAGCGGGAGCACCACGCTCGCTGACACCTGCTCAGTCGGGGTCGACGCGTCGCGACGCTTTCTTCGCCGCGGTGATTCGCTTCGACTGCAGCCGACGCTCGCGCGCGGCGTGGCTCGGGCGGGTCGGTCGGCGCCGGCGACGCTCGACGAGCGCCGCAGCAAGCAGCTCCACCGCGCGCTCGGTTGCGATCTCGCGGTTGGTCGCCTGGCTGCGCGACTGCGAACAGTGGATGACCAGCTCGCCCTCACCCGAGATGCGAACGCCGAGCCGCGCGTGGACGCGTTCCTGCTCGGCGTCGGACAGACCAAGAGCCGCGATCGGGACGTGAAGCGTCACCTGAGTATTCACTTTGTTGACGTTCTGCCCGCCGGGCCCGCCCGACCGCGAAAAAGTCTCGCGACCAGCCGAACGGACCGCAGCCTCCAGGCCCTGCCGTTCCACAATGTCCAATATACCGCCACGCTGCCGGCGCTCAAAGGCGCGGCGGTGGCGGCCGACCGACGATCAGCCGAGCGCGAGCTCCACCGCCGCTTCCGCGTGGAGGCGCGTCGTGTCGTAGAGCGCGACCGGCGAGTCGGCAGGCCCCACCAGGAGGCCGACCTCCGTGCAGCCAAGGATCACGCCCTGCGCGCCGTCTGACGCGAGCGATCCGATGATCGCGGCGAATCGAGCGCGCGATTCATCGATGACGCTCCCGACACACAGCTCGTCGTAGATCACGCGGTGGACGACGTCGCGATCTGCCGCCGACGGCACGATCGCATCAAGCCCGTGCACAGACCGGAGCCGGTCGACGTAGAACGACTCCTCCATCGTGAAGCGCGTGCCGATCAGGCCGACGCGCACGAGTCCGTCCGCGCGGACCGCGGCGGCGGTCGGGTCGGCGATGTGGATGAACGGGATCGACACCGCGTCGCGGATGGAGTCTGCGACCTTGTGCATCGTGTTCGTGCACAGCAGCACCATATCGGCGCCGCCCGCCTCGAGCCGCCGCGCCGCCGCCGCAAGCTCGGCCGCGATGTCGTCCCAGCGCCCGTCGTGCTGCATCCGCTCGAGCGGCGCAAAGTCGAGCGAACTGAGCAGGCACGCCGCCGAGTGCAGACCGCCGAGCCTGCGCTTCACCGCCTCATTGATGATCCGGTAGTACTCCATCGACGACTCCCAGCTCATCCCACCGATCAGTCCTATCGTTCGCATGCGAGAAAGCGTACCACGTCGCGGCGTGGAGAGCCATCGCGCAGACTGAGCGACCTCAAACGGATCAACGTGATCGGACCGCAGCGAGATCGTTGTCAAACGCATGTACGATCGCCGATAATACTCATAGATGGGCCTTACCGACGATGCAATTCAGGAGCTCCTCCGGTGCCCGAAAATCATCACCCGCCGTCCGCGCCGTGAAATGTCCGTTCACGGCCGACACCTTCGGAACGATTTCGAGCTTCGATCCGAGGATTCGACGCGTACGTTCTACGCGTTCATCCGACAGTCAACCGAGTTTCCCGAGAACTTCACAGTCGGCATGGACTACACGTCAGCGGACGATGGCGCG
>SKVA01000179.1 GCA_007129695.1 Spirochaetaceae bacterium
CCGTAGCCGCCGTCGAGCGACTCGACGACGTCCATGCTGTCGGTCACTTCGCCGACCGGTGAGAAGCCCATCGAGTCGAGCCGGGAGTTGTCTGCGAGGTTCACGAACAGCTGAGTCGTGCGGGTTCCCGGTCCGGCCATTGCGAAGGAGATCGTGCCCTTCGTGTTGCTCGCCTGGACCGGGTCGTCGGCGATCGACTTTTCGCGCCACGATTTGCCGACCGCGGGATCTCCGCTCATGCCGAACTGCGCGACGAAACCGTCAAGGACCCTGAAGAACGCGACGTCGTCGTAGTAGCCGGACTCTACCAGCTCGTAGAGCCGGTCGGCGCCGTTCGGCGACCAGCCGCGGTGTATGCGTGCGGTGAACGATCCCTTCGTCGTCTGGAACGAGATCGAGTAGGTGGATGGTGCCATCAAAACTCCTTGGTCCCAAGGATACCGCCCGGTGCGTGGCATGGCTACACGGCAATCCGTCCGCGGCCGCGATGGCGGCCGGCAACGGGGGTCACAGACTCATCAGAATCACGCCGCCGACCGCGAGCACGAGGCCGACCGTGCGGCGCACGTTCAGGCGCTGGCCCAGCACGATCGCGCCAAGGACGACCGTTGGCGCGGGGTAGAGCGATGAGACGACCGATACGAGCGGGAGGAGCGCGACGCGCGTCGACAGCACGAACGCGATGTTCGCTCCCATGTCGAGTAGTCCGCCGCCGAATACCAGGGCCCGATCCGACGTCGGCGGCCTGAGGCGCCTGCCCGTTGCGACGGCCAGCCCGGCGACCGCCGCGAGCGACGCGACCCGCGCGGCGACGAGCGGCCACAGCCCCGCCGCGGGAGACGGAAACGATATGAGGATGTAGAACGCGCCGAACCCGCATCCGGCCAGCACTCCGTGGAGAAGCGACTTCCGGACCGAACGATTCGCCGGCCGACGGGTCGGCTCCCACCCGAGCAGGAAGATCGCCGGGAGCGCGATGGCGATTCCGAGCCATCCGGTTGTCGACGGAGCCTGTCCGATCGCGCTCCCGACCACGACCGGCACCGCGGCGCCGACGACCGCCGCGGTCGGCGACACGATCGCGACGATCCCGGTCGACAATCCACGGTAGAGCATCGCGAGCCCGAACGCGCCGGTGACGCCGGCGGCCGCGCCCCACGCGAGGTCGGCAGCGCCGATCAGGTCGGATCCCAGAAGCGGCGCCGCGACCAGCGACAACGCGACGCCGGCGACCTGCGAATAGACCAGTACCGACGGCAGCGCGTTGCGCCGCGACGCGAGCCCTCCTGCGAAGTCGGCCGTCCCGAACATGAGCGCCGACAGCGCGGCGAGCGCGATACCCATCGTCTATTCTGCGCGGACGGTCACGGACACGTCAGCCCGCGTGTTTGACGGTGACGTGCCACTTGCCCTTGCCCTCGCGGTTGACGCCGAGGATCTCGTGCCCGTCGAGCGACAGCCCCTTCGGGACGTTGCCGGCGCTCTCGTTGTTGTCGACGGTGATCTTGAGTATCTGTCCAGCCACGAGCTTTTCGAGCGCGAGCTTGCTCTTGACGAGCGTGTACGGACAGACCTCTCCTGAAAGGTCGAGTTCGGAATCGAAGGTGCTTTCAGCCATACGTTCTCCCTACGCGGACGCGGGCCGTGACCCGGCCTGGTTTCGCGTGATCTTGAATACCAACCACGTCATCGCCCAGACGCCCAGGATCGTCGACGCGGTCGCCCAGATGCTGCCGATCGACAGCACGCTCATGCCGGTCACGCCGTGACCGATGTTACACCCGCCGGCCAGGTTGGCTCCCCAGCCCATCATGATCCCGCCGCCCAGGTTCTGCAGCAGGCGTCCGGCGCTCGGCACGCGCAGCGACAGGTCTCCGCCTTTCCACGCCGCGGCGAACGCCCCGGGAATGAGGCCCACCAGGAACCAGGTTGTCCAGTTGATCGCGCCGGTCTCACCGTTCAGGAGCCAGCCGGTGATCGCGTTCGTCGGCTGAACGATGCTCAGACCGTAGTCTCTGTACTCGAGCGACGAGAAGTACCAGCCGCCGATCGCGACGACGCCGACCACGATCCCGGTGACCCACCACGGCCAACCGATCGTGAACGTCTGCTTCGGGGCTCGGAGCAGGAAGACGACGATCGCGATGACGATGACTCCGGCTACGATCCACCGGAACCCGAAGCCGGGGAAGAAGCCGCCTGCGAACGCCGTCGGCAGGTTGTAGAGCGAGGCCTCTTCTCCCGCGATCGGAATCTCGGGCCTGAGCGCCCACGACCGCAGCGGCTGGAACACTCCGCGCGTCATCATGAGTCCACCCCCGGCGAACCCCAGAAGCGCGACGATCGATCCGGTCATCCCCTTGCTCGCGCGGTAGTACGTGCCGGACGCGCAGCCGCCCGCGAGAACCATTCCGATTCCGAATACCAGGCCACCAATCAGTCCGGCCACAATCGAGAACGGCGCGCGTGCCGGGAAGACCAGACCGATCTGTTCGAGCAGCAGGAGCGCCGGGATGTTGATCGCGAGCACCAGGAGCCACGCGCGCACGATGCTGTGGTCCTTCTCGTACGCGATGCTCCGGAACGCCGAGTGCATGCAGAATCCGCCGCGCTGCAGCGCGTAGCCGCCGACGAATCCGGTGATGAGTCCGCTGATTATGCTTGTCATCCGTTCATCCTCAGAAGCATGCGAAGCCACCGCCGGGTCGCAGCGTCACGACGGTTGCCGATACGCCTGCGCCCGGATCGGCGAAGCCGCTCGGGAACTCCACTATGCCCTGTTCGCCGGTGATGTCGGTGAGGATCACCTGCGCTCCTGCGCCGAACGGCGCGCTCTGCGACAGGCCATGGAGCGTGCCGTCGTCCTCGCGGAAGATCGCCTCCAGAAGGAAGGGTGGCTCGATCCGCGCCTGTTCGCGCATGCGCCCAGTCTCAGCGACGACGATCGCTGCCCCGTCGGTGGTGAGCGCGTAGAACTGGCGCGACGACGGATGGAAAACGCCGCCGGTGAAGACGCCGTCCAGATAGCCGACCGCCTGGCCGCGCGTCTCGTCGACGAGCGCGAGCCTGCGCTCGGACACCCCGACCAGGAACCGGAAGTTCGGGCTGATGTGCCAGTCGTACGGGCCGCCGTCGACGCGGACCGTCGCGACGGCGTCACCCGACGCGGCCAGCGCGAAGACCAGATCGTTTCCGCGGTTCCCGTAGACGCGCGTGGCGCGGCGGTTGAACGCGATCGTTCCCGCGCCGAGCGACGGCGCCGCTCGGCCCGTGCCGGTGATTC
>SKVA01000127.1 GCA_007129695.1 Spirochaetaceae bacterium
AGCTACGCTGGTCGTGATCCCGATGTACTTCCACGCGGGACTCATCCCGACGTACATGGTTGTCCGCGCAGTCGGTCTACTGAACTCTTTCTGGGCTCTCATCCTCCCGATTATGGTTCCGGTCTGGAGCGTCATCATCCTGATGAACTTCTTCCGCTCGCAGCCAAAGGAGCTCGAGGAGGCGGCGATCGTCGACGGTGCACCGCCGATCCAGATTCTCATCCGGATCGCGGTGCCGATCGCGCGTCCGGCGCTCGCTACGATCGGTCTGTTCGCGATCCTCCGGCACTGGAACAGCTTCTTTGACGGGCTGATCTACCTGAACAACCCGCGGAACTACCCGTTGCAGACCTACCTCTATGGCCAGGTCGTGAGCGCGGCGAACCTGATCCAGTTGCTCCAGGAGGGCGCGGACAGCCTGGCACGCTACTTCAGTACGGAGACGATCCGGGCGGCGCAGATATTCCTGGCGACGATACCGATCATCGTGATCTACCCGCTTCTCCAGAAGCACTTCGTGAAAGGCATCGTCCTGGGCAGCGTAAAAGGGTAAGCCAAGAGGTACCAGAAATGCAGAACAACAATCGCCGTGTACGGCTTGAGGCGCTTCGTCGCACTCCAAGGACGCGAGCCTTTGCGTCGGTCGTCTACTTCCATCCTGAACCGTCAGCCGCCGCCGACCTCACCGCCGAGTTCGGTCGCATACGCGACGCGGGGTTTGACTGCGTGCGTTATCACCACTTCATGGACCAGACATCGCGCCTGGTCCCGGTCCGGCACGATCCGCCTCTCGACTTCGCACAGTCCGACATCTGGCTCGATGCGGCAGCCACTGCAGGCATCCGGATCATCTTTCACATCGACACGCTCGTCCCGCACCCGCGGGGCCTCTTTTCGGACACCAGCGCCCGAAACGCCACGGTGACCCGCTATCGCGACCACGACGCATTGCTCTTCTGGGCTGCCTTCGGTGAACCGCACGGGACGTCGCTCGACCTGAACGCGACGGACGCCGAAGGATTCGCCGCGTGGCTGCGCGAGCGCTACGAGTCACTCGATGAGCTCGAACGCGCGTGGAACGTCTACGCCGGGGGCGGTCGCCTGGTACCGAGTTTCGAGGAGGCGTGGCGCGCAGCCGCCCCGTTCGGCGGAGAGGATGAGATCAACGGCGTGAATAGAGCGCTCCGGAGCTATGGGGCGCAGCGCGACGCGGTACGGTACAGAACCGAGCAGGCGATGGAACTGCCAATCGACTTCATCGCCGGCGTTCGCGACCTGGATCCGACGCACGACTTCCTGGTTGGATCGCACCAGCTCTTTCTCAACCAGGCATACCTTGGATGGGACATCCGCGAGTGGGGACAGCTCGCGCCGCTGTTTGGCACGAGCATTCATCTCTCCTGGCACTTCGAGCCTGTAGACGGCGACGTTACCGTGCCTGTCTATCTGCAGGCACGCTACACGCGCGACGTGAACCCGTGGGGCATCACGAGTGCGTACGAGACCACGGGTGGTCCGGTGCAGCACAGCGGCGGATACGGAAACCATATGGACCGCGGTCTCATGAGGCAACTGCTCATGAGCTACATCGCCGCCGGAAACGACGCGGTCGCGTTCTGGACGTGGAATCCCCGCCCGGGCGGCTGGGAGGCGGGCGAGTACGGCATGGTCGGGCTGTCGGGCAAGCTCACAGAGTGGGGCGCGGAGGCCGGACGAATCGCACGGGCGTTGATCGAGTCGTCGGACGAACTGCAGGCGGGGGGCGCGGAACCTCCCGCAGCCTCGGCGGGCGCACAGCCGTCGTACCGCGACGTCGTGGGCGAGCCAGTCGCGGGCGTGCTCCTCAACTGGGACAGCCAGGCGATCCAGACGCTCGAGCCCGAGCGCCACGATCTGAGCTCGGCCCGTTCGGTCCTGAGCTCTGGGACGAAAATCGAGACGTCGCGGGCGTGGATCGGTGTATCGCGCGCTATGGCCGAACACCAGATTCCGTTCCGCTACTTACACGCGGAGCAACCCGAGTACCTCGATCCGGCGCGGGTTCCGGTTCTCATCGCCTCGCATATACGGGCGATCAGCAACACCCAGCTCGACGCGCTCGGCGAGTACGTGAGGTCGGGCGGAACGTTGATCGCGGACTGTACGTTCGCCTACTACGACCCACACGGTCGCGTGCGGGTGCCGGGAACCGACTCGGCGCAGGCGGAGCTCTTTGGCGGATGGATCGACGCGGTCCACGACAACCGCACCGGCGACGTGGCGTTCCGCGGCGAACGAGTCCCGCGGTTCTTCGGAACGCTCGAGCTCACCGAAGCGTCGGTCATCGCGATGTTTGCGGATGGACGACCGGCCGCGGCGATCCACACGCTCGGCGCCGGGAGAACGATCCTGACCGCCTTCGAGCTCGGCGACCCGTCGCTCCGGTCGTCCGACAACGAGTTCGCGCGCTTCCTCCGCGATCGCGTTCGTGGGGTGATGCCGTCACAGTGGACGTCGACGGTCGCCACCACGTACCGAAGGCGCGCCGGTGCGGCAGACCACTACTTCATTATTAACGACGGACCCGCGACTGACTGTGTGATACGCTCCGCCGACCGACGGTACCGGTCCGCCGTCAGTGTCGCACCGCAGTCGGATGCGCACGACCGGCACGTCATCGTTGACTCGACGGGTACCGTGACATGCCTGGTCGGTAGTCGAACCGCCGAGTGGATCCGGGCGACGTAGCCCCCCCTACCCCTCCTCGACCACCGGGTTCGACAGCGTCCCGATGCGGTCGATCGTGATGTCGATGCGCTCGCCGGGTTTCACGAAGCGGGCGCCGGGTGGGGTGCCGGTGAGGATGATGCTGCCGTCGGCGATGGTGTGGCCGGCGGAGAGGAACGCGATGAGCTCGGGCACGGCGAAGACCATCTGCGCGACCGACTCGTCCTGCTCGACGGTGCCGTCGACGCGCGTGACGACGCGAAGGCTCGCCGGGTCGCCGATCTCATCGGCGGTGACGATCGCGGGGCCGAGCGGGCAGAAGGTGTCGAAGCCCTTACCCTTCGCCCACTGCATCCCGACGCGCGCGCCCTGCCAGTCGGAACCCGAGACGTCGTTCGCGATCGTGTAGCCAAGGACGTGCTCCATCGCGCGCGACGCGGGGATGTTCTTCCCGCCGCGGCCGATCACGACGCAGAGCTCGCCCTCGTACTTCACCTCGTCGGCGCGAATCGCCTTCCGCGGCAGAACGATCGGGTCGTCGGGATTCGCGAGCGCGTTGGCGAGCTTGAAGAAGA
>SKVA01000138.1 GCA_007129695.1 Spirochaetaceae bacterium
GCAGCCCGTGCGAGATCACCTCAAGCAGCGCCAAGCGCTTGATCCCGGCGCGCTTGAGGAAGTACGCTCCGAAACTCTGCTCTTCATCGAAGAGGCTGACCAGGATGTCTCCGACGGCCACCTCCTCCTTTCCGGCGCTTTCGCAGTGGAAGATCGCGCGCTCGACGATGTTCTGAAACCCGAGCGATTGTTGCGGGTCGCCGCGATGTACCGTCGGAACGTTTTCCTTCAGATGGTCATCGACGTGAGCACGGATCTCATCGGGATCGGCTCCGCACTCGCTGATCACGTCGCGCGTGTACTCGAAGTGAAGCGCTGCGTAGAGCACGTGCTCAGGGGTGAGGTATTCGTGCTTACGCTGTCGCGCTTCCTGGTACGCATTGCTGAGAATCTCATTGACTTCCTGACTGAGGTTCATTCACCCTCCGCGTGTAAGATCAGCAGACACGATCCGTGAGGCAACTACGCGCGCTCCATCGTGCACTTGAGTGGAAACTCGCGCGAACGCGCCATCTCGGTCACTTGTCCGATCTTCGTGCGCGCGATGTCGTACGTGTAGCGTCCCGCCTCACCGCGGCCGCGCTTGTGAACGTCGAGCATGATCCGCGTCGCGGCGAAGATCCCTTTCCGGAAGACCGACACCAGGACCTCTATCACGAAATCCATCGTCGTGTAGTCGTCGTTGTGCAGCATCACACGGTAAAGGTCGGGCTCACGGACCTCTTCATCGGCCTGATCGTCGGTGGTGGGCAGGATGTCGGTGTAATCGTCTCCAGCCATATCGAAACCGCTGAACGCAACCGCAAGGAGCGGCATCCGCCGTCCGAGCAGTCCGTGCAGCACGGTAACCCTCCCGCTGAGCCGTCTAGAGCAGCTCTACGCGCATACACGCTGCACGTACGCCTTGTGAAGATATGAGCACGTCCGACTGAGGTCAATTCTCAGACGTTGCGATCCGCAGCCACACGGCTGTTTTCACGCGTTCAGAAGACCAACGGTCCGAAGTAGCCCGACTCGTCGCGCCCGCTGCGGTCCAGGAGGTAGACTTCGACCTCGAGCGGGATGTAGCGGCGACCGAAATCGGTGTCGTGGACGCTGCGGTAGCGCAGTACATACCGTCCGCTCGACCGACGCGTGAGAGCCTGTACGTGACCGCGAACTCCCGCGGCTGCGTAGAGGTAGACGCTGCTCCCGCCGGTGCTGGCGGCCAGGTAGTCGAGCTCGCGGTTGGTCGCGTTGCGCCCGGTATAGACGACGAGCAACCGGATATCGTTGTTGCTCAGGAACTGAGCCGTCTCCTCCAGACTGAACCGCTCGAACGCGCCTGGATGCTCGGTTCCGTCGGTAACTATCACCATCGACCGCGGGCCGAGCTCACGGTTGATCTGGACTCCGGCGAGCCTGATCGCGCTGTCGAGGCGGCCGTTGTTGTACTGCGCCGGGGTACCACGCGCTGCGCTGGCGACCTGAAGCCGCCCCGATCCGGGCCCAAGCTCGAGCACCGGAAGCTCACCGGCACTCACGACGGACAGCGAATCGGTAGGGCGAAGCGCGTCGACGATCGCGATCGAGGCGGCCTCGAGATCCTCCTGATGCGCAACCATCGACGCCGACCGGTCTGCAACGATCACAACACCACCGGGCAGCCCGTCGCCGGCGCGCGTCACGCCGAGGGCACCGGTTGCGAGCCTGTCTTCGGTCACGCGGAAGTTGTTTTCGTTGAGCCCGATCAGTGGTAGCCCGTTGCGATCGGTCACCGCTACGTGGACCAGGACCTCGGGGTGGCCAAGCGCGTGTATCGATTCCACCTCTATCGTGATGCCGGTGTAGAGCTCTTCACTCGCCGACAGGAAGAGTACGGAGTTCGACGCCAGGTCGCTTGCGAGCAGGTTGCGGTTTGCGTCGATCGTGGCGCCGATGATCCGCCGGCGATCGGAAAACTCGGTGATCGGGAAGACCTGTTCGCCGTCCACGTCGATGACGTAGAGTCGGTTGCGGTCGCTGACAAGAATCCTGCCGGGTTCGTACAGAGAAAGCCCTTCCGGAGCGGTCATCACCGGATTGGTGAGCGCTCGCAGGAAATTGCCGCTATCGTCGAACACCACGATCCGCGCGGCGTCGGTGTCGGCGACGTAGATCCGGTCGGCCTCGGCGACGACGCCGGCCGGCGAACGAAGCCCGTCGAAGGTCGCTGACCGCGATCCGAACGTGAACACAAAGGTGCCGTCGTGTCGGAACTTGGCTATGCGCGCGTTGCCATGGTCGGAGACATAGATGAAGTCGTCGTTTCCATCGATGTACTGCGGCCCGAGCAGTCCGCCCGAACGTATGCCACGACTGCCGAACGAACCGATCTTGAGCCCCTGCTCGGAGATGATCGCAATCCGGTCGGCCCCGAACTCGCTGACGAGCAGCGACCCGTCGGTGCGCACGTGGACGTCAAACGGTCGGTCGAGACCTTCGAGCCCCCCGTCGATGACCCGACGACGTACCCCGTTTGGATCGAACAGGACGATCGAGTTGGCCCCAAAGCTCGCCAGATAGAAGAACCCGTCGGGTCGTGGCCTGACCATCGCAGGTCGTCGGAACAGAATCGTGTCGCCCTGGATCCCTGACAGCTCGACCATCGTGACGTATCGGCCGGGCACTATGTCGTCGCCGAGTCTTTCGCGCGTCAGTCCGCGTTCGAGCTCGACCCGCTCGATCCACCGGTCGAGTACCGAGGTTCGATTGCGGTCGCGAACCCATCTCCACTCGGTCAACGCCTCCTGCTCGAAGCCCGCGTAGTAGAACGCGCGTCCAAGCCAGTATCGGACGAGCGACCGACTGGAATCGAGCGCAATCGAGCGCGTGAGGCTCGCGATCGCTTCGTTGACCCGTCCGTCGTGCAGCGCCGTGACCCCCCAGCGAAACTCGTCGCGCGCGGCGATCTGATCGGCCGTACCGGTCTGGGCGTGAGTCAAGGCGGTCACCATCGCGAACAGCGCGATCGCGCTGCGTGTGACTGATCTGCGTCGCATTCCTACTCCCGTGAGGCCGGCTTGCCGTGCATGACTTCGCGCAGATGCGCCGCGATCTCCTTGTTTCCCGGGGCGAGTTCGAGCGCCTGACGAAGCACGTCACGCGCCTCGTCGTTTCTCCCGAGCCGGAAGTACGCCCAGCCAAGAGAGTCCAGGTAGGCGGGGTTTCGCGGACGCGCACGAACCGCGCGTCGGCAGTACTCGACGGCACGCCTGACGTCGGCTTGAGAGTCGGCCAGGATGAAACCGAGCGAGTTGAGC
>SKVA01000140.1 GCA_007129695.1 Spirochaetaceae bacterium
GAGACGAGGGCGACCGCCAGCGGCGGAAGGTAGACGAGCGCCAGCCCGGCGCAGACTGCCATGGTGCTGCGGACGAGCGACTGGATATTCACGCGGGTGCATCGTATGATCGAGCCTGTGTCTCCATCAACACGCGGGTCCCGATCTTTACGGGCTCTTTATGCCGCGTTCCGGAATCTTGACGCTTCCTTTATGCGCGCGGGTATCGCGGTTGTGTCGCTGGGCGTCGCCACGGCGCTCGCGCTCGCGTTCCGATCGATGGGGATCACCGAGTCGAGCATCGTACTCCTCTATCTATTGAGCGTAGTCATCGCGTCGGTGACCGCCGGTCGCGTCTACGGCATCGGCGCGTCGGTGGTGGCGGTGGTGCTGTTCAATTTCCTTTTCACCGAGCCCCGATTCACGTTCGTGGTGAACGATGCGCAGTACCTGGTGACCTTTCCGGTGATGCTCGTCGTCGCGGTGATCACGAGCGAGCTGACCGCGCGAATCAGGCGACAGGCCGAGGAAGCCGAGCGGCGCGAGGTGCTGACGAAGCTCCTCTACGAGTCGAGCCGGTCGCTCCTGGGCGCTCAGGGTCAGGCCGAGGTCGTGCGATCGGCGACGCGTCACCTTTCGAGCCTCATCGAGCGGCCGGTTGCGTGCGCTTTCGACGGCGGGGGCGACGATCCGATCGTGATCGGCGAGATCACAGCCGCGGAGCGGGAGGCGCTCTCAGGTCCGGTTCGCCGGGTCCTTGGCAAGCACGACGGGGTACGCCCGTCGCCGGTCACGACCCCGGGTGCGGTGTGGACGCTCGTACCGGTGGGCGTGCAGGGGCGAACGTTCGCGGTTATCGCCGTCGATACGGGCGGGGAGGCAATGCCGAGGGCGACCGCCGAATCGCTCCGCGCGGTCGTCGTCCAGCTCGCTCTGGCGCTCGACCGCGAAGAGATGAGCCGGCGAGAGGAGCACGCCCGTCTTGAGATCGAGCGCGAGCGGCTTCGCGCGAACCTGCTCCAGTCGATCAGCCACGACCTGCGCTCGCCGCTCACCGCGATCGTCGGGTCGGCGACGACGCTCCTGGCCGACCAAGGTCCGGCCGACGAGACGCGGTCGGAGCTGGCCCGATCGATCCGCGACGACGCGAGGTGGCTCACGGGTCTGGTGGAGAATCTGCTCAGCCTCACGCGCGCCGAAGAGAGCGCGGTGCGTTTCCAGGGCGTGGTCGAGGTACTCGACGACGTATTGAGCTCGGCGATCGGCCGGGTCGATCGCATCCACGAGACGCACCGGCTCCGCGTCGACCTGGGAGACGAGCCGGTACTTGTGCGGATGGACAGCGGTCTGATCGAGCAGCTCATCATCAATCTGCTGGAGAACGCGCTACAGCACACTCCGGCGGGTACCACCGTGTACGTCCGCGTGCGACGCGACGACGGGTGGGTGGTCATGGTCGTCGAGGACGACGGCCCGGGCCTGAGCGAACGCGTGCTCGACCACGCCTTCGAGCGGTTCTACACCGAGCGATCGATCCCCGACGCGCGCCGCGGGATGGGGCTGGGGCTGTCGATATGCCGCGCGATCACCGCGGCGCACGGGGGTACGATCACCGTGCGTAACCGCCCCTCCGGCGGCGCAAGCTTCGAGGTACGGCTGCCCGCCGAGCCCGCGGGTTCGGTGGAGCCGATGGAGGGGGCCGAGTAGTGCCCTATCAACCGCTCATCCTGGTGATAGAAGACGACGAACGCATCCGACGGTTCATCGTCGCGGGGCTATCGAGCCAGTCGTACCGCGTGATCGAAGCCGACCGGGCGGCGAGCGGGCTGTCGCTCGCCGGCTCGCACGCGCCCGACATCATTCTGCTGGATCTGGGGCTCCCCGACCGCGACGGCGTCGAGATCATCCGCGCGCTCAGGGCGTGGACGCAGACCCCGATCATCGTCGTCTCCGCTCGTGGTCACGAGCGCAGCAAGGTCGTCGCGCTCGACGCGGGCGCCGACGACTACCTCACGAAGCCGTTCGGCGTGGCCGAGCTCCTGGCGCGCGTCCGCGTGGCGCTCCGCCACTTGGCGACAAAGGGCGCCCCGCTTCCCGAGTCGGGCGAGTTCCGCGTCGGCGAGCTGGTGGTCAACCTTGCCGAGCGAACCGTACTGGTCGGGGGCGAACCCGTGCACCTCACGCGGACCGAGTACCGCATCATGACGATCCTGGTCCGCCACGCGGGGAAGGTAGTCACGCACCAGCACCTGCTCACCGAGGTCTGGGGCCCGGGCCGATCCGAGGAGACGCAGTACGTCCGCGTCTTCATGGCCACCCTCCGCCGAAAACTCGAACCCGACCCCGCCCGCCCGCGCTACCTCCTCACCGAGGTGGGCGTGGGGTACCGGTTGCTGGATGAGTAGGCGAAGCCGCCCGGGGGTATGGCTACGCCCGGTGGTGCGGTTACGACGGGCGGGTGCAGCCACGCCCGGTGGTGGTGGCGCGGCCACGCGCGCAAGGAGTGCGATCGCATGCTGAGATTCGGAGTGTTCACGGACGCCCACTACGCGAAGGGCAAGCAGTACATGACCAGGTATTGCGAGCTGTCGGCCGGCAAGCTCGCGCGCGCCGTCGAGGTTTTCGTCCGCGAGAGGGTCGACTTCGTCGTGAACCTGGGCGACATCATCGACGGAGCACACGGCGACGGCGCGGGGGAGATCGACCGGTCGAACTACCGCGTGGTCCGGCGGGTTCTGGATCGGATCCGCGTCGACGTTCATCACGTGCTCGGGAATCACGATCTGGATTCGCTGACCAAGGCGGAGGCGCTGGAAGCGTTGGGCGCGGCAGAGCGGCGCACCTGGTACTCGTTTTCGGCCGGAGGGTGCCTGTTCATCGTGCTTGATGCAAACTTCCGGTCCGACGGAACCGAGTACGCGCGCGGCAACTACGAGTGGACCGACACGGCGCTATCGAACGAGCAGATCGAGTGGCTGAAGGCAGAGCTGAGCCGAGCACCAACGGGCCCGGCTGTAGTCTTCATGCACCAGAACACCGACGATCGACCGACCGCAGAAGCGCGCGACCCCCACGTCATTGTGCAGGCAGCGACCGTACGCGAGATTCTCGCGGCGGCGAGCCGAAGGGTGGTCGTGTTGCAGGGCCACTACCACCCGGGCCTCCACCGGCAAGTCGATGGTGTCGACTACGTCACGCTCCGCGCGATGTGCGAGGGCGACGGCCCCCACGACAACTCGTTCGCCGTCGTCGAGATCGGCGACGACTCGTCGGTGACGATCCGCGGGTTTGAAGCGCAGCC
>SKVA01000437.1 GCA_007129695.1 Spirochaetaceae bacterium
GGTTCGCCAACTTCAGGCGACTCTTCAACATGGGTTCACCGATGCGGGCGTTCCGCAATACGGTTGTGATTGCGCTCTGGAAGATCTCCACCGGGTGGGTTGTCCCCATCGTCGTGGCGCTCCTCCTGAACGAAGTCCGCCAGTCGTGGGTGAAGCGATCGGTGCAGACGATCATCTACATCCCGCACTTCGTGTCGTGGGTGATCATGGGCGGGATCATCCGGCAGCTGCTGCTGAGCGACGGTATAGTGAATCAGCTGGTGCAGGATATCTTCAGCATCGCCCCGATTCCGTTCCTTCAGAGCAATACGTGGTTTCGCCCGGTCGTGATCGTTACCGACATCTGGAAAGGGTTCGGGTTCGGGACGATCGTGTACCTGGCGTCGATCGCGGGGATCGACCCGAATCTCTACGAAGCGGCGGTCGTTGACGGCGCCGGGCGCTGGCAGCAGACGAAGCACATCACGCTGCCGGGGATGTCGATCATCATGGTGCTCACGCTGGTGTTGGCGCTGCAGAACGTGCTGAACGCGGGGTTTGATCAGATCTTCAACCTGTACAACGTGCAGGTCTACGAGACCGGGGATATCATCGACACGTACATCTACCGGCTGACCTTCGAGTCGATGACGCCGCAGTATTCGGTGGCGACCGCGGTCGGGCTGTTCAAGTCGGTGGTGGCGCTGTTCTTCATATCGACGTCGTACTGGCTGGCGAAGCGGTTCGCCGGGTACCGGCTGTTCTAGGGAGGCGGGAATGGCAAGCGTAACGAGCGAAGCGGTGCAACCGGCTCCGAAGCCGCCGGTGAAGAAAACGTCGGCGTCGAAGAACATGAACCGGATCCTCAATGACTCTCCGGCGTACAAGACGTTCCGGGTGTTCAACACGTTGCTGATGGCGTTGATGGCGTTCGTGTGTATCGCGCCGATGATCAACATCCTTGCGATGAGCTTCAGCAGCGAGCGGGCGATCGCGGCCGGGCGGGTGTTCCTGTGGCCGGCCGATCTGACGCTGGTCGCTTACGAGCACATCGTGAACACCGCTGCGTTCTGGCGCGCGATGCTCGTGAGCGTCTACCGGATCCTGCTCGGCGGCGCGATAAACATGCTGCTGATCGTGCTGACCGCGTATCCGTTGTCGCGCACGAAGGAAGAGTTTCCCGGGCGCTTCGGGTACGTGGTGTTCATCCTGATCACGATGCTCTTCGGAGGCGGGCTGATACCGACGTTCCTGGTGGTCAGATTCACCGGGATCCTGGACACGATCTGGGCGTTGATCCTGCCGCAGGCGGTGCCGGTGTACAACGTGATCCTGCTGCTGAACTTCTTCCGGCAGCTGCCGAAGTCTCTGGAAGAGGCGGCGTTCATCGACGGTGCGACGCATATGACGACGCTGTGGCGGATCGTGCTGCCCTTGAGCAAACCGGCGCTCGCGACGATCGGGCTCTTCGTGATGGTGTACCACTGGAACGAGTGGTTCATGGCGATCGTGTTCCTGCGCAGCGCGCGGCTCTACCCGCTGCAGAGTTACCTGCGGGGAATCCTGATCGACATGACGTTCGAGGTACGGAGCCTGGAGGACGTGGAGCGGTTGTCGCAGCTGTCGAACCGGACGATCTCATCGGCGCAGATCTTCGTCGCGATGATCCCTATCCTGATGGTCTATCCGTTCCTGCAGAAGTACTTCGCGAAGGGTATCGTGCTCGGTAGCGTGAAAGGGTAGCGTTTTCGGCTTCCCGGTTTCGCGGGATCGGCTGCCGCGGTGAAGTACACCTCTACGCGATAAGGAGTGTCAGGTGATTCTCAACATCCTGCATCGGCCCGAGCGATCGGACCGGCGGGAGCTCTTCGAACTCGAGCAGGCTTTTGCGCACGACAACGGCATCAGGACGACGATTCTGATGACCGCCGAGTCGCTGTCAGACCCGTCGCAGGTCGCGCTCGCCCGCGAGCACGCCGCCGCGTACGGCGACGAGATCGGCCTCTCGTTTCACGGGCTCGGGCACGCGTCGATCGTCGACCTGGTGGGGTACGCGCAGGAGGCGCTGTGGCTCTACAGCCTCGCGCACAAGCGGACCGTGCTGGAGTTCCTGATTGGTACGTTCCGTGACCGGTTCGGCTTCACGCCGACCGGTGTTGCGTCGTACCACTTCGACTCCTCGACGATGCGGATCCTTCGCGAAGTCGCGCCGGAGGTGCGCGCGGCGGTGGCGGGATGCTTCGAGGAGGGCGTCCGCGTCTTTCACGGCTGCAATCACAGCTGGTATCTGTTCAACGAAGGGATGCCGTGGGGTCCGTGGTACCCGTCGAAGTCGCACACGCTGCGGCCCGCCGCCGACGAGGACGACTGGTGCGGCGTCGTCGCCGTTCCTCACCTGATGAGAGACATGGTGCTCTCGTACGAGGGCAGGAACGACTTTTGGGCGAGTCACCCTCCGAACGTGATGCGCGGCATGGGGTACGAGGGCGAGGATTGTCCCTACGACCGGAACCTCATCGATATGTTTCGCAGACAGGAGTCGCTGAACGACGGATACTCGTACTACAACTCGTTCGTCAGCACCGCGTGGCTCGCCGAGCATCACGCGATCGACGACTCCCCGCGCGTCGCGCAGAGTCTCTACCGGCAGCAGCTCGAGTACCTCGGTGAGCTGAAGCAGCGCGGCGAGGTCGAGGACATGACGCTTACCGGTTTCGCCGACTGGTACCGCTCGAACCGGCCGATCGGCGGGAGCGAGGCGTACTTCGCGAAGGAGATGCTCTACGGAAGTGGCAAGCACTACTTCTGGTTCGTCGATCGCGATCAGCGGGTTCTCCTCGACGCGACGCAGGGCGGCAGCATCGGGGATCTTCGCCCGTACGCCGGGCGCGTCGCGGTCGAGACGGGCCCCGAGAGCCCCTCGCTGTGCTACGGTAGCTACCCGTACCTCATCCAGAGCCAGCACCGGACCGGCATGCCCAACCACTCGCAGGACGGTAGCCGCTCGACCGCGTTCGTCACCGTCAACGGCGTCGTCTACGATCTCGGTGAGTTTCCGACCAGGATCGAAGCGGTCGATCGCGCCGCCGACGCGACCCGAGTCGTGTTCACCCCGATCGAGGTCGGCGGCGAAGATGGGGCGCTCCTCAAGACGACCGTCGAGTTCCTCCCGGCTGGGTCGACTGTGATCCGTCGCACTCTTCTGCGCGCTCCCGGCGGCTCGATCGCCGTAACCGAGCGCGTCAAGATGGCGCCGGGCATCACCGAGTATCCACAGTCACTCGCCGGTGTA
>SKVA01000057.1 GCA_007129695.1 Spirochaetaceae bacterium
GCCTGGATCGACACGTCGAGCGCGGAGATCGGCTCGTCGCAGATGATCATGTCGGGCTCCATCGCCAGAGCGCGCGCGATGCCGATGCGCTGTCGCTGTCCGCCGGAGAACTCGTGCGGGTAGCGATTCGCGTGGTCGTCGTTGAGCCCGACCGTTTCCAGCATCCGCTTCGCCAGATCCTTCCGGTCGGCGGGGCCGAGCTCGTCACGAACGCCCTCCGTGATTATGTCGGTCACCGTCATCCGCGGATTGAGCGACGCGTACGGATCCTGAAAGATCATCTGGAGGCGACGTCGGAACGGCCGCATCTGTTCGAAGGACAACGGAGCCAGATCGGTACCGTCGTAGAGAATCGAGCCCGAGTTCGGCTCGTAGAGCCTGATCACTGTCCGTCCGACGGTCGTCTTCCCGCACCCGGATTCGCCGACGATCCCGAGGGTCTCGCCTCTGTTCACCGTGAAGCTCACGCCGTCTACCGCGCGGAGCGTAGTCAGCGGCCTCCCGACGAAGCTTCGTTTCACGACGAAGTGCTTGACCAGATCGCGAACTTCCAGGAGGGGAGCGGCGGCCGTCGTTGCGGTGGAATCGTTCATCGCGTCACTCCAGCGGCCGCCCGGTCTGCGCGCGGCGCACGCGGGTGCTGAAGCCAGCACGCGCTCTTGTGGCCGTCGGCTACCGGATAGCTGTCGGGCATGTGGTCGGAACAGACGGCCATCGCGTAGCGGCACCGTGGAACGAACGGACAGCCCTTTGGCGGGGAGAGCAGATCGGGCGGCTGCCCCGGGATCGGAACCAGACGCTCGCGAACCGGGGCCTTCGGGTTGGGAACGCTACCGAGTAGCCCCTGCGTGTACGGGTGCTGAGGACGGTAGAAGATGTCCCCGACCCGACCCTGTTCGACGATCTTGCCCCCGTACATCACCAGCACGCGATCGCACGTATCGGCGACCACGCCCAGATCGTGCGTGATGAGGATCGCGGCAGTGTTCAGCTCGGCCTTGAGCCGCTTCATGAGCTCCAGAATCTGCGCCTGGATCGTCACATCGAGCGCAGTCGTCGGCTCGTCGGCGATCAACAAGAGCGGATCGGTGATGAGCGCGATCGCGACCATCACGCGCTGCCTCATGCCTCCGGAGAACTGGTGGGGAAAACTCTTCAGCCGCTCGGCCGGGTTATCGATGCCGACCATCGCGAGCATGTCGGACGCCTTGACGCGCGCGGCTTTTCGCGTGATGCCCTTGTGCTTGACCAGATGCTCGATGAGCTGCTCGCCCACCGAGTAGACCGGGTTCAGCGATGTCATCGGGTCCTGGAAGATCATGCCGACCAGGTTGCCGCGGATCGCCTCCATCCGCACGTCGTTGTACTTCGATATGTCGGCGCCGTTGAAGAAGACGCTGCCGCCGACGACGCGCCCGGTGTCGGGCAGTAGCCGGAGGATCGACGCCATCGTGACGCTCTTGCCGCAGCCTGATTCGCCGACGATCCCCAGCGTCTCTCCGGGGAACACGGAGAACGACACATCGCGCACGGCGCGAACGACTCCTGCGCTCGTATGGAACTCGGTCTGGAGGTTATCGACCCGCAGAATCTCCGACCGGGGTGATTCGGCCGTCTGGTGTGGTGCTGCGCTCATCACTTTTTCATCTTCGGGTCGAGCGCGTCGCGCAGACCGTCGCCCAGGAAGTTAAAGAACAGAATGATCAGACTGATCGCCAGCGCCGGGAACAGCAGCTGGTGTGGAAACGTCATGAACGTGTCGCTCGCGTCCGACGCGAGCACTCCGAGCGACGCCTGCGGCGCGGTGATCCCAAGACCGATGTAGCTCAGGAACGCTTCGGCAAAAATCGCCCCGGGGATGCTCAGCGTCGCGAGCACGATGATCGTTCCCAATGCGTTGGGAACCAGATGCCGTGCGGCAATCGTGCGCATCCGGGTGCCGAGCGCGCGCGACGCGAGCACAAACTCGCGGTTCTTGAGACTGAGCACTTCGGCGCGCACCATACGCGCCATTCCCAGCCAACCGGTGAGCGCGAACGCCGCGATGATGCTCCAAAGCCCTGGGCCGAGCACGACGATCAGCAGGATGAGATAGAGCAGACTGGGTATCCCCATCATGATGTCGACAATCCGCATCATCACGTTGTCTATCTGTCCGCCAAGGACCGCGGACACCGTCCCGTAGGTGACACCGATCGCGACGCTGAACACCGTCGAAACGTACGCGACGATGAGAGAGATCCTGATCCCGTAGACAACCCGAGTGAACAGATCACGGCCAAACTGGTCGGTACCGAACCAGTGCGTCGCGCTCGGACCCTGGTTCGTCAGCCGCAGCTGCTGCGTGTTCGGATTGTACCGCGTCAGCATCGGACCGAAGATCGCGATGAGCGTGAACAGAATCACGAAGACGCCGCCGGTCAGCGCGAGCTTGTTCTTGCGGAGCCGACGCCACGAGTCCTGCCAGAACGACAGGCTCTCGCGGTCGATCCTCTCGAGCATCGCGACGTCGGTCCCCATCGGCAGGAAGAGTATGGTCGGATCGCCGGGCAGAGGCCAGTCGTCGGTCTGCGCTGACGGATCGATCGTCGGACTGTCTGGTTCGTACATCGAAGCCCCTACTTGTTCGTGTTGTGCAGCGTGATCCGCGGATCGACCACGCTGTACAGGATGTCGACGAGCATATTGCCGAGCACGAGGATGAAGCTGAAAAAGAGCGTCATCGCCATGATCATCGTATAGTCACGGTTGCTGACCGCGTTGACCAGCTGATTGCCGAGCCCCGGAATCGCGAAGATGCTTTCGATCACGAAACTCCCGGTCAGCGTCGTTGCGAGCACCGGTCCGAGCACGGTGATGACCGGGATTATCGCGTTTCGAAGCACATGCTTATAGAGCACGCTCTGCCTGGTCAGCCCCTTCGCGCGCGCGGTCCTGATGAAGTCCTGCCGGATCACGTCGAGCACGCTCGAACGCGTGAGGCGTGACACGAACGCGACCGTACCGATCGACAACGCGATGAGCGGCAGCACGTAATGCGCGGGGCTGTCGATACCCATCACGGGAAACCAGCGCAGGTGCACGCCGAACACGTAGATAAACAGCGTTGCGAACACGAAGTTCGGTGTCGTGATCCCGAGCGTCGCAAAGAACAGCGCGATCTTGTCGGCGAGCTTGCCCTGATTCACCGCGGCGGTGACCCCAAGAAGGATTCCGGTCGTGAACGACAACGCGATCGCCATCAGCCCCAGGCGCGCCGACGGTGGGA
>SKVA01000407.1 GCA_007129695.1 Spirochaetaceae bacterium
ATGGTATCACCATTACTATACTGCAATAATGGTGATTCCGCAACGGATCAGCTCCCCGTCGACACGTAGCTCCGCTCGACCGCGCGGAAGACCAGAAGGGAAACGGCCAGGAACGCCAGACCGCCTGCCGGACCGATCCAGCCGATCACCGGTGCGGCGACCGAGTCCTTCCCCAGAAAGGTCACCGCCGGATAGTAGGTAACACCGGCGAGCGGGATCAGAAAGGTGAACAGGAGGCGCATTGGCGTCGGGTAGATCGACATCGGGAACTGCGCCATCTCGGGTCCGCCGTTGGTGAGGACGTTGAACGCCTCGATGTTCTGCAGCGTCTTCATGCCGACGCTCCCCTGCAGAATGTAGAGACCACAGAAGAGCGCCGCGCCGCCCGCGACAGCCCAGAGGAGAAGCAGCAGACCGAGCAGCGTGACCCGCTCACCCAGGAGAACGAGCCCGGCGCCGAGCACGATCCCCGCCTGAAGGAGAAGCCCGAACCGGTGCAGCGCAAACTCCTGACCGGCGAGCTGAACGATCGTGTTCACCGGGCGGAGCAGGTGCCGGTCGTACTCGCCACGGCGCGTCATGTTCGCCAGGAACTCGAAGCCACGCACCAGGAATTCGGCTACAGTGTACGATCCGTGGGCGAGCCCGTAGCAGATGAGAACCTCCTCGAGCCGCCAGCCGTCGAGCGGGCCAAAGTGGCGGAACATGATCCAGATCGCAAGGAACTCCGACCAGAAGACGACGAAGTAGCCGAAGACGTTGAACACCATCGACACCTTGTAGCGCAGTTGCGACCGAATCGACGCGCGTATCATGGCGGTGTAGACGGAGAGCGAATGGTTCATCCTCCCGCGACCTCCAGGCGCGCGGTCCCGCGGCGGGCGAGGACCCAACCCGCGATGACTATCACGGCGAGCCAGACAACCTGGTGCCCCAGCGCCCCGCCGATTTGCGCGGGATCGATCGATCCGTTGTAGAGGAGCGCCGGGGTGTCGTAGATCGCGCGGAACGGCAGGAACTCGGCCAGCCGCTTCAACGCCGGCGGGAAGAACGCAAGCGGGACCAGGAGACCCGAGAAGAGACTCGTGACCGCGTAGACCAGCGATGAGGAGCCGCGGACCGAAATCGTCCAGAACCCGGTCATATAGACAAAGGTGTGGATAGCCGCGCTGAGGAACATTGTAAGAAGAATGCTCACCAGGAGGAGCGGAAGGTAGCCCAGGTCGGGTGCGCCCATCGTGTAGCGCGACAGGCCAACGAGCGGCAGGACGACGAAGAGAATCACCACCTGAAGCAGTGAGCGCGTGCAAATCGCGGTCGTCTTCTGACCCAGGACCCGGGCGAAGTAGAAGCCGTAGAGCGAGACCGGCCGGGTGAGGCGGTACGCCACCTCCCCCGATCGAATCTCCTCGGCGTCGGCGCTGAACAGACCGACAATCGGCAGGACGCTGAAGAGCACCTGGCCGAACCAGAGATAGCTGTAGAGCTCGGGAAGCGTCATCGGCTGAATGGCGCCTGCGGCGCGGTAGAACGCGGTGAGCAGGAAGATCCGGAAGAAGCCGAATGCGATGTTCGTGAACGCCCCGGCGATCGCGGAGACCCGGTACTGGAGGTGCTGCTGGAAGACCGTGGAGAAGAGGGCGACGTAGCCTCTCACGCGCGCACCCCCTGGTAGAGCTTCGCGACGATCCGCTCGATCGGTTCCCACGCTGCGACCAGGTCGACGATCCGGCGCGTGCGGGTGACCGCCGCGATGATCGCATTGATGTCGGTCTTCCGCGGGTCGTAGAGGAAGGTGAGCCGTCCGTCGCTATCGACCATCTCCGCTCCCGGGACCGGCTGCACCTCACCGTCGCCGCTCGTTTCGATCACCAGCTGCCGCCTCGCCCCCGACTCGACGCGCAGCCCGTCGACGTCGCCGCGGTAGATGAGCTCGCCCTCCTTCAGAACCAGGATGCGGTGCGACAATTCCTCGATGTCGTCCATGTCGTGCGTCGTGAGGATGATCGTGACGGTGCGACGCTGGTTGTACTCCCGGATGAAATGGCGGACCGCGATCTTCGCCTCGGCGTCCAGGCCGATCGTCGGCTCGTCCAGGAAGAGGATCCGCGGCGAGTGAATCAGCGATGCCGCGAGCTCGCACCGCATTCGTTGGCCCAGCGACAGCTGACGGACCGGCACCGGGAGGAGCTCTCCGAGCGAGAGGAGCTCCGTGAGCTCGTCCAGGCTCTGCCGGTACGACGCGTCGGGTACGCGGTACATCCGCCGCAGGAGCTCGAACGACTCTACGGCCGGGAGGTCCCACCACAGCTGGCTCCGCTGTCCGAAAACGACGCCGATCCGCCGCACGTGCTCGATCCGGTCCTCCCAGGGCACCATTCCGCCCACGACGCACTCACCGCCGTCGGGTCGCATGATGCCGCTCAGGATCTTGATCGTCGTCGACTTCCCGGCGCCGTTCGGACCGATGTACCCGAGGATCTCACCTTCCTCCACCGTGAACGACACGTCGCGGAGCGCCCAGACCTCCTTGCGCTCGCGCGCGACCAGCCCCTTGAGCGCGCCACCCAGCCCGCGCCCGCGCAGAGCGAGTTTGTAGCACTTGTTGAGTACCGAGACCGAGATGCACGCCATGCGTTCTCCTGTCGGCCAGAGACGACAAAGGCCCCAGCGCGACGCGGAGGGGCTCCCGGAGCAGGACAGCTGAGCCCGTGAAGATAGCCGCGATCGTCTGTGGGGTCAAGGCCAAACGACAGCCGTAGCTCACGACAGCGCGGTTGATCATCTGGGCGCGCGCGGCTGCGTCGACACCGGTACCGGGTCGATGCGCGCAGGCAGTACATTACCAGTTACGCTCGCACAATTCTCACAGAAGGCAGGTACGCTGGCCCACGGCCGGCACGCCGAAGGAGGACCCGTGGATCTCTACATCATCCGTCACGCTCAGTCGTTCAACAACGCGCTGCGCGACCAGGCCGACCGCGTGTGCGACCCGCACCTGACCGAACTGGGCAGACGGCAGGCCGAGCGCCTTGCGCACCACCTGGCGACCGAGCCGCACCCGGAGCAGCGCCACGGCCGCGACCCTGAGGAGACGAGCGTCGAGACGGTCGAGGGGTACGGAATCGTCCGGCTCTACTGCAGCGCGATGCACCGATCGCTGGAGACCGCCACGGCCGTTGGCGACGCGATCGGCGTCCGCCCCGAGATATGGGTCGATCTGCACGAGCACGGCGGCATCTTTCTCGATCACCGCGACGGGCGTG
>SKVA01000307.1 GCA_007129695.1 Spirochaetaceae bacterium
CAAGAATCATCACGGCGGAGTTGGTAACCCTGGAGATCAGCACGTCTGAGAACGTTGCAGCGCCGCGCATTGCCTCCCGGAAATACGCCCGATCACCGAGCGAAGCCTGGGTTCCATCCGGGTAATGAGCCGTTCCGCTGGAATCGATGATCCCCATGCCCAGAAAGCCAAGCCTCGCGGCCATGGCTTCCAGCGCACTGAGCTGCGTTGGAAGATCCATACTGCTGATCTGCGGGTTCTCCGCCAGCTCTCGACCGATGAGAAGGTACTTGTCCAGCTCAGTGCGCACGAGGATGGCGGCCTCCTGTGCCTGATGCGTGATCGTATCGCGAACCTGTTCACCAACGGCGGCGCTCGCCTGGAAGTAGGTCGTGATGCCGATACCGGCCGCTACGGCGACTACCAGTAGAGCCACCGTCACTATTGTCTTGCTGCCGATCTTCATGCTCTTCAGCACGCTCGTCCTCCTCTCATCGCGCCTGTGAACCACCTAAAGCATAGTATCTTACTCAGTTATAGTACCTCACCGGTCTGCCGTCAACGATCGATCGTGGGCTTTCGTACGTGTCGCGGCTAGAGGTACGGCGCCGCGAGCCTGACGACGCCGTCGCGGAGTTTGATCGGGAGCGTTCGCGCGTTGACCTCGCGGAGCGTGAGTTCGTGCGCGTTCACGAGACCGATGTCGATCTGCTCGTTGAGACGGCGTGCGAGGTCGGTGCTGTAGCACTCGACGCCGAGCTCGAAGTTCAGCCGCAGGCTCCGCGGGTCCCAGTTCGACGATCCGATCAACGATAGCGCGTCGTCGACCACCATCAGCTTGCTGTGGTCGAACGGGGCGCGGGTCATCCAGACGCGGCATCCCCACTCCAGGACCTGCCACATCTGCGCCATCGCCGCCCACGCGACCAGCTTCAGGTTGTTCTCCTGCGGGAGTACGATGTCGACGCGCACACCGCGCAGCGCGCACATGTTCAGCGCGGAGATCAGCGCGCGGTCGGGCAGGAAGTACGGCGTGACGATCCGGACCGAGTCCTTGGCAACGGCCAGGGCTCCCTGAAACGCCATCGTCATCCTGTCAAGGTCATGATCGGGGCCGTCCCGGATCACCCGCGCCGCGACTGGTCCGTCCCGGAGCGCGATCGCCGGGAACCACCGGTCTCCCGCTATCGCCTCTCCGGTCGTGAACTCCCAGTCGTCGGCGAAGACGTGCTGAAGCTGCGACACGACGGGTCCGTCTACACGGAAGTGCGTGTCGGAGGTCGGGTGCGCGTGACCATCGGCGATCACGTGGCCGGCCCGGATGTTGATCCCGCCGGTGAAGCCGACCGATCCGTCGACGACGAGAACCTTTCGGTGGTTGCGCAGGTTCATATACGGCGTTCGCCACGTGAGCAGCCCCGACATGAAGCGGGCGCTCGGAACACCGCTTCGGCGCAGGTCGTTCGTTATCGGAGGCATCGAGTACCGTGCGCCGGCCGCATCAACGAGCACCCGGACTTCGACACCCCGGCCGACCGCGCGCGCGAGCGCGTCGACGAATCGCCGGCCGACCGCGTCGTTGTCGAAGATGTATGTGCACATCGACACCGAGCGCTCGGCGCCGTCGATCGCGTCTATCATCGCCGGGTACGCTTCGTCGCCGTTTCGAAGCGGCTCGACGCGGTTACCCATCAGCAACGGGAATCGCGTGAGTTTGCCGGCGAGCCGGATCATCCCCGACAGGTGGCGATGATCGTCGGCCAGGAATGCCGACTGATCGCCCGATGGTGGATATGTCCCGTTGTTCGCCGAACCGTCGCGGGGCTGACCGTACGGGTTACGGAGTCCCGATGCGCGCCGCCGGACGCGGTTTATTCCGAGCAGGACGTAGAGCGCCGTACCGACAAACGGAACGAGCCAGATCAGACCGACCCACGCGATCGCGGCGCGCGAGTCGCGCTTGTAGATGATCGCGTGGCCGGTCGCGATAATCGACGTCACGAGTCCGATGGTCGCCGTAATGAGAGGCCATGATACCTGAAGAGCTGTCATTGCGCCGTCATCCAGGGGGCGATTATACCCGATACGTTCGGCGTGTCAGCGGCGAGTCGACGCGTCGCGATCGATCGTGTACGCTTTTGTCGCAAGGAGAGCGGTATGGAGAGGAACATTCTTGGCACGACCCTGGTTTGCCAGGTCGCGATCGTCGTCGCCGATGCCGAGCGGGCGGCCAGGCGGTTTGCTGAACTGATCGGAGTCGAGCCTCCGCGCGTCTTCGTTGCGAACGAAGACGGTTCGGATACCGTCACGTATCGGGGCGAGCCGTCGCGCGGCCGCGTGAAGCTCGCGTTCTTCAAGATGGAGAACCTGGACCTGGAGTTCATCGAGCCGACCGACGACCCGACGACCTGGAAGGAGTTCCTCGACACGAAGGGGCAGGGGGTCCACCACATCGCGTTTAAGGCGCGAAATCGCATGCTCGACACCGCGGCCAAACTCGAACGCTTCGGCTACCCGCTGATCCAGCACGGCGACCGGTACGCGTACGTCGAAAGCGAAGGCGACCTCGGCGTGATTCTCGAACTGCTCGATATAGACTGAGGCGGCTCTGAACATGGCGGTGTCGATCCTGTTCAACGATCTGCGTCCCAGCGGGTCACGTTCCGTCTCTATCACCCAGGTTGGATGCAGACATTCATGCGCGACGATCGTCGCGATGAGTGGTCCTGGTAGACGCACAGACTTGTGGTCATCCTGACCGATAAAGTCTACATTTCGGGCGATGCAAGAGACGACACGGACACTCACCTTTCTCTTCACCGATATCGAAGGAAGCACCAGACTCTGGGAGGAGTTCCCCCAGGCGATGCAGATCGCGCTTCGTCGGCACGACGAGCTGCTGCGACACGCGATCGAGCGACACAACGGGCATGTGTTCAAGACCGTTGGCGACGCGTTCTGCGCCGCATTCCAGGCGCCGCCCGACGCGGTCGCAGCCGCTGTTGATGCGCAGCGAGCGCTCGCGGGCGAACCCTGGCCGACGCAGATCGGGACGCTCCGCAGTCGCATGGGCGTCCACACCGGTGCGGTCGAAGAGCGAGACCACGACTACTTCGGGCCGCCGCTCAACCGGGTAGCCCGCCTCGAGTCGTCCGCGCACGGTGGCCAGATCGTTCTGTCGGTCGCGACGCAGGAGCTCGTGCGCGACGCGCTTCCTCCCGACCTCGAGCTCGTCGAGCTCGGCACGTATCGGCTGAAGGATCTCTTTCGGCCTGA
>SKVA01000438.1 GCA_007129695.1 Spirochaetaceae bacterium
CATGGGGACCCCGGCACATACCAACGGATCTTCGACGCAGTCGCCGCGGTCCCGGGCGCCGAGCACCCGCACCGGACAAGGATCCGGACGATCGGCGGGCTGCACATCGTCGACCTTGATATCGAGGTCGACGGAAGCCTTTCGGTCCAGGATGCACACGCGATCGCTCAGAAGACGGAGCGAGCGATCCGCGACGCGCTCGACAACGTCTACGACGTCCTGGTCCACGTCGAGCCGCTCGGAAACGTCGAATCAGCCGAGCGCTACGGCCTCAGCCAGCGCAAACTCGACGAGTTCCGGTCGTGAGCCGTCCGACCTTGAAACGGATCGCACCGACACGCTAGAAAACACTTGCCTACCGAACTAAACCGGTTTACCCTACCCGTATCAAGGCCCGCCGGTGACCACCGGCGGTGCGAAATGGAGGTTCCATGAAACGATTCTACGTTGTATTGCTGCTTGTGGCGATAGCAGTCGCGCCGGTACTCGCGGGAGGCCAGAGACAGGCACAGCCGGCGGCCGCGTTCGACATCGACGCGAACACGACGCTCGTCATCTGGGCGGATGAGCAGCGTGCACCGATCCTCGAGGATCTGGGCGCCCAGTTCACCGCGCGCTACGGCGTACCGGTGACGGTGCAGCAGATGGGGTTCGGCGACATCCGCGACAACATCAAGGTTGCGGGTCCTGCCGGTGAAGGTGCAGACATCATCATCGGCGCGCACGACTGGCTTGGCGAGCTCGTCGCGAGCGGTATCGTTGCTCCGATCGAGATCGGCAACCGCGTGAACGACTTCACCGATTCGTCGATCGCCGCGTTCACGTACGATGGCGAACTCTTTGGCGTGCCGTACGCGGTCGAAAACATCGCGTTCTTCTTCAACCCGGATCTGGTCCCGACGGTCCCGCGTGACTGGGCGGAGGTTCGCTCGGTGTCCGAACGGCTCAGGGCGGCAGGAACAGCACGCTACGGCTTCATTCGCCAGGAAGGCGACCCCTACCACTTCTTCCCGATTCAGACCGCGTTCGGCGGATACGTGTTCGCGGAGAACCCTGACGGCACGTACAACCCGAACGACGTCGGGATCGACAATGCGGGTTCGATCGAGTCGGCACGTTGGCTCGAGGAGATGGTCCGATCGGGCAAGATCCCTGGGGGGCTCGACTGGGACACGTACCACAACCTCTTCGAAACCGGCCAGGCTGCCATGATCCTCACCGGGCCGTGGGCGCTCGACCGCCTCAATGCGTCGGGGGTCAACTACCAGATCGCACCGATTCCTGGCGGCGGTCGCCCCTTCCTGGGCGTGCAGGGATTCATGGTCAGCGCATTCAGCGACAACGTTCCCCTGGCAACCGCGTTTCTGACCGAGTTCGTCGCCACGGCGGACACGATGTTCACGCTCTACGAGCGCGGAGGTCGGCCCCCTGCCCTGCTCGCGGCGCTCGATCGCGTACAGGACCCCGCCCTGGTAGCATTTGGCGAAGCGGGCCGCGACGGTCTGCCGATGCCGGCGATACCGGAAATGTCTGCGGTCTGGTCGGCCTGGGGAGATGCGGTCACGCTGATCATGCAGGAGCAGGCGACCGGGGAGGCGGCGTTCACGAACGCCGCGTCACAGATCCGCAGCACGATAGCGGGCAACTAGATGAAACGGTCTACCGGCTCGCAAGCGCCGTCAGGCCAGTCCACCACCGGCGCGAACAGATCGCCCGGCATGGAGGCACCCGAGCCGGATAGACCAGTTCAACACAAGTTCTTCGGAGACTCGCTCGCGCGAGTCTCCGTTCGTCTGATCCTGGTTGCGGCCGTCGGCGCGTTCGGAATCGTGTTCATGTGGACGCTGATCGCCAACGGCCGATACCCGCTCGCCGTGCTCGTGTTCCTGGTCACGGCGGGCGTCTGTGTATCGTTCACCGTCGAAAGGCTCTATCCGTTCCGGTGGTTCTCTCCGGGACTCGCACTGATGGCAATCATGCTCCTCTACCCGACCGCATACACGATGTACGTCGCGTTCACGAACTACGGTGACGGGCACCTGCTGACGCGCGTCCAGGTGATCGATCAGCTCGAGCGGCAGACCTACCGCCCCGAAGATGGCCGGCAGTACACGTGGACCGCGTTTCGATCCGATCGCGGAGAGTTCGTACTCTGGCTCCAGTCCGACGCGGGTTCGTTCCTGGCCGAACCGGGCGAGCGGTTCATCCCGGTCGATCGGCTCCCCAACCGGGTGGGCCCGCTCGATGCCGAAGGGATTCCGACCGAGATCCGCGGGTACACCCGGCTGAGCCGGATCGAAGTACTGCGTTTCCTGACGCAGATCAGCGCGCTCGAGTTCGGCGAGGCGCCCGAAACCGTTCGAGTGCAGTCGCTCGACCTGGTCGAGGAGCGCCGGCAACGCTTCGTCTTCGACCCTGCGAACGACACGATGACCGATCTGCGCGACGGCACCGTCTACCGGCCGGTCACGGGAACGTTCACCGCAGAGGACGGAAGGACGCTCCGTCCAGGATTCTGGGTCACGATAGGTCCGCGCAATTTCCAGCGCCTGTTCACGAGCCCCGCGCTCAGCGGGCCGTTCATGAGGGTCTTTGTCTGGACGTTCGTGTTCGCGTTCTTCTCGGTGCTGCTGACGTTCACCGTCGGGCTGTTCTTCGCGCTCGTGTTCGATCACCCCAAGCTACCGGCGAAGCGGCTGATCCGGTCGCTCCTGCTCGTTCCGTACGCGCTGCCGGCCTTCATCAGTGTGAACATATGGCGCGGGATGTTCAGCCGTCACTTCGGGCTGATCAGTACGGCGCTCGAAGCGATCTGCGGCTGGAGTCCGCTCTGGCTCGCGAACCCGGTGTGGGCGCGCGTTGGAATCCTGATCACGCAGACGTGGCTTGGGTTTCCGTACATGATGCTGATCTGCACCGGAGCGCTCCAGTCGCTCCCGAACGATATCTTCGAGGCAGCGACGATCGACGGTGCCGGGGCCTTGCGGAAGTTCTGGAACCTGACGCTGCCGCTGTTGATGGTAGCCGTCGGACCGCTTCTGATCGCGTCGTTCGCGTTCAATTTCAACAATTTCACTGTAATCGATATCTACGCTGAGGGCGGTCCGCCGATGGCCGGCACGACAACGCCAGCCGGGCATACCGATATCCTGATAACGTACATATTCCGGCTCGCATTCGCCGGCGGGCGCGGTGCCGACTTCGGATACGCATCGGCGATCACGATGGTCATCTTCCTGATCCTCGCGATCATC
>SKVA01000152.1 GCA_007129695.1 Spirochaetaceae bacterium
ACGAGCGCGCGGTCACGAACTGCGCACCGTGGTCGAACACCGCGCCGTCAACCCGCCGAGTCGCAATCCTGCCCCCGACGCCACGCCCCTTGTCGACGACGATCACACCGCGCCCGCGCGATGAGAGCTCGCGCGCCGCGGTCAGGCCGGCGATCCCGGCGCCTACTATGACTGCATCGTAACGGTCTGCCACGCGAAGAGTATACGCATCGAGGAGCCGACCATGCTATCCATGCCCACCTCCGTCGGTTAGAATCCTCGGCAGTGAACAATGCAACTGATTCGATCGACAATGCGCCGCCACAGCCCGACACGTCCGAGTCGCGACGACAGACCAGAGTCGATCTGGCCCGCCGCTGGATCGGAGCGACGATTGGCGTCGCGAGCTATGTTATCATTGCGTTCAATGTCCGGACACTCCTTGGCCGTGGGATGTCCCCTGCCCAGGTTGCTACGTCGATCTACATCCTGCCGCTGGTGATCGGTGGCGCGCTGAGCCTGATAAGCGTCCGTTACGCGCGGATCGCGTGGATCCAGCCGACGTACGGTATGGTATCGGGGCTGATCGCGACATGGGACGGGGCGCCGATCCAGCTGAGCGGCTTCGTGCTGGTATTCCTGGCGATTCTTTACGCGTGGGAACTCGGCTACCTGGCGAGGCACAGCCGCGTGAAGGTCACGCTGCTGATGTCGTCGTACGTCCTGTCCCTCGTGGTCGGCGGTATCGTCAACAGACCCGAAGGCTGGGGCACGCTGCTGTCGAGTGTCGCCGCCGCAACCACGCTCGCGACGATCGGGTGGTTCGTGATCGTCATGAGGATCCGCGACTCCGAACGCCGCGAGACCGAGCTCGCCGAACGCGTCGCGAGCCGGACCGCCGAACTCGAGCGCTCTCTCGACGCGCAGCGGACGCTCCTGGCCGAGTTGCACCACCGCACGAAGAACAACCTGCAGCTCGTCTCATCAATCCTGGATTACGAGGGCGAAACGCTCGCGTCGACCACGGATAGACCGCGCGTGGAGGCGGCGCAGGATCGCATCCGCGCGCTCGCGCGTCTGCACGATCTCCTCTACGCGTCAACGCCGACCGACACGACCGAACTCGGCTACTTCCTCGACCGGTTCATCCAGGAGCTCACCGGTCTGGTCGGACACCGGGGACTCACTATCAACCCGGCCATCACGGTCCACCGGACGGTCCCGGTCGACACCGCTATTCGCGTCGCGCTGATGATCAATGAAATCGTGCTGAACACGCTCGAGCACGCGCACGCCGACGGACACGGTTGCAGCGTCGATATCGCGGTGACCGACGACGACACGCGCATCTCCGTGGTCGCGTCGGACAACGGACCCGGGATCGTCGCCGACGTCGAGACCAGACGCGGTCTGGGGATCGAGCTGGTTGGGCAGCTCGCGAAGGGGCTGGGTGGCACCGCCAGACACGACGGAAGCGCGGGCGTGCGATGGGAGATCAGCGTGCCGCGGTGAGTCGAGACTACCCGGCGACGGCCGCCCTGTTACGTCCCGCCTCCTTGGCGGCGTAGAGCGCCTGGTCGGCGGCCTCCTTGATCTGGTCGACGCTCTCGCCGTGGCGCGGGTACTCCGCGATGCCCTGGCTGGTCGTGACGCTGACCTTCGACCCGTCGGGCGCGTCGATGCGCAGCCGTTCGACCGACTTCCGGATCGCCTCCGCGCACGCGAGCGCATCCTCGGCGACGCAATCCGGGAACAGGATGACAAACTCGTCACCGCCGTACCGCCCGGCGATATCGCCGTCGCGGATGTTGTCGCGGATAGACGGCGCTACCGCGGCGATGACCTGGTCTCCGAACGCCTGACCGTAGCGATCGTTGACCGCGTGGAAACGATCAAGGTCCATCATGATCAGGCTGAACCGCGCGTGTTTCGCGCGCGCGTCGGCCAGTCGTTGATCGAGCACGCTGTCGAGGTGGCGTCGGTTGTAAAGCCCGGTGAGGTCGTCGGTGACCGCTCGCCGGCGTGCGCCTTCACCCCACTGAACCAGATCCGACAGGAACGAGCTGGTCGTATTGAGCCGGCCGGTCGTGATACTGACCATGCGGTAGAGGATCTTGCTCGCCAGGCCGGGGTGTTCGTCCATCAGCGCGAAGAAATCGTCCTTCTTCAGCCGCCACAGGCGTCCGCCGTCGACCGCGACGCACGTGGCCGAGCGCGGCGCCGCCTCAAAGATCGCCATCTCACCGAAGAAGTCGCCGTCGCCAAGTTCGGCGACGTCCACGTCGGCGCCTTCGGACGCACGAACACGAACCACAACTCGACCGTCGCGGACGATAAACAGGTCGCGTCCTTCGTCGCCCTGCTGGAACACCGCGTCACCGGGGGCACAGCTGACATCGCGCAGGTACTTCTCGACGATCGCGAGTTCATCGGGTTCGAGCGTCGACAGAATGTCGACCGACTGGAGAAAGCCGACGTCGCTCATCGCTCCTCCATCGAGCAGTCGGGACAGACGACCCGATGCCCCCCCGCGTCGCGCGCCGCGAACACCGCGTCGTGAGCGGACGCGACGATCTGCTGCGCGTCGGTGGTATGATCGGGATAGACCGACACCCCGACGCTGAAGGTGAGCCTCAGCGCTGTGTCGCCCAGGACAGAAGAGAGGTCGGTCGCCTCCATCCCGTGCTGGAGACGCTCTGCTTCGGCAATCAGCTCGTCATGCGCGGTCAACGGCAGGATCACCGCGTACTCGTTGCCACGGTAGCGTACCGCGATATCCGACTCCCTGACGAGCGACTTGAGCCGGTCGGCGAGCACCCTGAGCACCTGGTCTCCGGTCTCATGGCCGAACCCATCGTTGATATCCTTGAAGTTGTCGGGCTTGATCATCAGAAACCCGGTCTGACCCCGGCTCCTCGAAAGGATCCCCGGTAACTCGTCGTCAAGATAGCTGCGGGAGAAGAGCCCGGTCAGCTTGTCACCGTAGACCTGGCGACGAAGGTCCTGGATCCAGCTCGAGTTCTGGCTGACGAGCGCGTTCGTCGACCGGATACGTCCGGCGACGATGACCATGAACTGGTGAAGCACGCGTGCGAAGAGCGCGGGATGCTCCATCATCACGTCGTCGAGCGACTCTCCGCGCCTGGGGAAGACCAGCACGCGCGAAGAGCCTTCGCTGATCGCGCCCGCCGTGCGCTCGGTATCGCTGAGGAAGTCCTGCTCACCAAAACTCTCTCCGGCGACGAAGCGGGCCAGGTCGATCTGCCGGCCTTCA
>SKVA01000064.1 GCA_007129695.1 Spirochaetaceae bacterium
GGCGAGGATTTTGCGCCCGCGTCGGGCGGTCCTTCCGGCGGTTCATCCGGCAGCAGACCGGCCGGCGGCAAGCCGCCCGCTCGTGAGGATCGGGGTGGCAGCGAAAGTCCGCCGGCCCGCAAGACCGACGATACCGTGGAGGCCCACCGGCCACGCAAGGGCGTACTCGCGCGGCTGTCGCGGCTGTTCCGCAAAGAGGGTGAGTAGGCTGTAGCATTCCGGTCCCGACGTTCGGTATCGCGATATTGACAATGAAGGGCTGTTCGACTACTTTATGCAGCCTAAGTTTCGATCGAAGCAAGGAGATTGGTGAATGGCCCGCAATTCCACAGCGAGGGGCAAGATTGTCCGCAGGTTCGGACTCAACATCTACGGAAATCAGAAGTATGATCGCCTCCTGAAGAGAAAGCCTGCCGCTCCGGGGAATCCGAAGCGCGGGCGTGTCAGACAGACCGAGTACGGACGACAACTCGTAGAGAAGCAGAAGCTGAAGTGGGCGTACGGACTGAGTGAACGCCAGTTCAGCAACCTCTTCTACAAGGCGAAGGCGATGAAAGGCGTCACCGGCGATAACATGCTGATGCTGCTCGAACGTCGGCTCGATAACGTTGTCTACCGGATCGGGATGGCTACCAGCCGCTCGCAGGCTCGTCAGCTTGTGAGCCACGGGCACATCCTGCTGAACGGCCGGAAGGTGACGATTCCGTCGGCGCTCGTGCGACCAGCGGACAAGGTTTCGGTTCGCGATCGCAAGCCGACCAAGGATCTGCTTCGCAAGCTCATGGCCGACAACTCGTCACGTCCGGTTCCACCGTGGATTACCGTTTCCAGGGATGATCTCCAGGGTACGATCGAGGTTATCCCTTCTCGCGACGTCATTCCGACGATTGCCGAAGAGCAGCTCATCGTCGAGTTCTACTCGAAGTAGAACGCGGACTCCCGCCCGGCTTCGGTTGCAGACCGTCCGGGCTTGGTGTAACCGTCCGGACCGGGTATAAAGCTGCATGCATATCTCCGCGATTCTGGCCGCCCGGCGACCGACCTTTAGTCTGGAATTCTTCCCCCCGAAAACTGAACCGGGCTGGGAGCGCCTGTTCCGGGTCATGGAGAGGTTCCAGCGTTTGAGGCCCGACTTCGTGTCGGTCACCTACGGAGCCGGCGGTACCACCCGCCACCAGACGAACCGGCTCGTCCGCCGAATCGCGACTGAGACACGCTTGAGTCCGATCCCGCACCTGACCTGCGTGTGCCACGATCGCGATGAGGTCGAGCGTATTCTTGACGACTATCTCGGGATTGGAATCTCGGCGGTGATGGCGCTGCGCGGCGATCCTCCTGTCGGCGGTGACTCGTGCGACGGAGCGTATCGGTACGCAGCCGAACTCGTCGAGCACATCGTCGGGTACTGTACGCGCAACTCGCCCAATGGCGAGGCGCCGTTCGGAGTCGGTGTCGCCGGCTTTCCCGAGGGCCATCCGGCAACTCCAAATCGCGTCGTCGAGCTAGACAACCTCAGGCGCAAGGTCGACGCCGGAGCCGATTACATCTGCACGCAGCTCTTCTTTGACAACCGCGACTTCTACGACTTCCGCGAGCGATGCCGGATCGCCGGCATAACGGTTCCGATCGTCGCCGGCGTGATGCCGGTTACCAGCCGCGCAAACTTCGAGCGGCTTCCGTCGCTCGCGCTTGGCGCACGCTATCCGGCGGCGTTCATGAGAGCCGTCGGATCGTGCGCGACCGACGACGATGTTCGCCGGTGCGGGGTCGACTGGGCGATCGCTCAGTGCTCCGATCTGATAGCGAACGGGGTCGACGGCGTCCACTTCTACACGCTGAATCAGTTCGGGCCGATCCGCGACGTCTGGGAGGCCGCCGGAGCGGTAACATCCTCAAGATAGACGATCCCGGGGCCGATACAAAGTTGAGGTAGCAAGGAAAATGCGGAAGATGCCGGTGATCAGCTCCGACGCGGAGCTGAACGATCGAGTCGCGAGAATCTGTCATAAACTCGGCGATGTGTTCGAGCCGGTTTTCTTCGAGTCGGGCGCCGATGCGCTCGAGTACCTGTTATACGAGCTTCCTGATGTCAATCTGGTGAACTTCTCCGATCCCGAAATCGATACTACGTCGATCCTGGATACGATCAAACACGATCCGTGGCTCCACTACGGCGGGATCATTGCGGTCTACAGCCGCGGCGACCTCAAGGAGCTCGAAGAGCAGCTTCCCGACTCGAACGTGATCAGCCTGATCGCTCGCGGAGAGTTCGTCGCGAGTTTCTTCCGCGTACTGCGGATCCTGGTCGAGAACCGACGGATCATCTTCCAGCGCGATCTGCAGAGCTATCTCCTTGGAAACGTCTACGGGTCGTTCGAGATGGACAACGACCCGTACAACATCAAAACCTACGCGAACCTGGTCAGTAACTACCTGTTTAACTCGAACTACATCAACCGCGACAAGCGCGACCGGCTGCACGTCGCGCTGTTCGAGATGCTGATGAACGCGGTCGAACACGGCAATTGCGACATCAGCTACGATGAAAAGACCGCGTGGCTTGAGAACCACGGAGACATTCTGGATCTGATCCGGCAGAAGGCGAAGGAGCCCGAGATCCGGAAGAAGAAGGTGCACTTCTCGTATCGGATCACACCCGAGCGCTCCTTCTTCACGGTCCGCGACGAGGGTGCCGGTTTCGACTGGCGCGCACGCGTGAGCCCGGATCCAGATTCCGTGAATCTGACGATGCACGGCCACGGCATCCAGATGACCAACTACTACATTGAGAACCTTTCATACAACGACGCCGGAACCGAGGTCCGCTTCGAACTGAGCCACCAAGACCACGAGACTAACCTGGTGCCGAGTATCTTCCAGGATCAGCAGGAGCGGGAGTTCCAGGATCGCGACGTCGTGTTCAGGGAAGGCGAAGAGTCGAACTACCTCTACTACATCGTCTCCGGATCGTTCGAGATCTTCACCGGCGGCAAGCTCATCTCCACGCTCACGTCAGACGACATGTTCCTTGGCGAGATGAGTTTTCTGCTGAACGACCGCCGGTCAGCGACCGTGATATCGCGCGGACGCAGTGTGCTGATGATGATCCAGAAGAAGGCGTTCGTGAACGTGATCAAGGCGCAGCCCCACTACGGCATCTTCCTTGCGCGCCTGCTCGCGCAGCGGCTGAGCAACCTGAACGCGCAGGTGGCGGTTCTCAAGGGCTGATCACTCCGCGATGCGGATCGTCGCCTCGTAGCCAATCTTGTCGACGAGCTGGCAGACCTTCTCGAGCGCCTCCCTGTTTCCGTCATACTCTATCTGGATCGTGCTGGTACCGCGGTCGACGAAGATGTCGCTGATGCCGGAGATCTTCCGTCCCACGTGCTCGATCGTGATCGCGCAGCTCGTACACTTCGCCCCGACCAGGTCCAACACTGCCTTTTTGCGATCCGTGCTTTCCATATCGAAAAGATACGTCGGTGATTCCCTGCGGTAAAGGCGTGCGAGCGGCCGGTGCCACGCGGCGGCGCTTTGTGGTATCCTCCTGGGCGTGGGATCGAGCGCGGAGCGAATACTGATAGTTGACGACGATGAGCTGGTCACCGACGTGTTCGCGGCGATCCTTGACGACGCTGGATGGAGCGATACGATCCGTGTGACCGATTCCCGGCGCGTGTTGCCGGTCCTCGAAGAGCACTCGGTCGCCGCAGTGCTCCTCGATCTGGCGATGCCGCACGTCAGCGGGACCGAACTGCTCGACACGATCGCCGAGCGGTGGCCCGAAATACCGGTGATCATCCTGACGCTCGAGAGTCGCGTCGACGTCGTCGTCGAGTGTATGAAGCGTGGCGCGTTCGATTTCATGACCAAACCGGTCGATGAGAATCGCCTGATAGCGTCGGTCTCGCACGCCGTCCGTGTCCGCGGGCTCGACCAGGAAGTTCGCGCGCTATCGGTTCGCGATGACGAGATCGTGATCCGCAGTCCCGAGACCTTCGCGGCGATCGTCACGCGCAGCGACGCGATGCGTCGGGTATTCGCGTACGTTGAGGCGGTTGCGCCTGGCCCGCGGGCGGTGCTGATAACCGGCGAAAGCGGTACCGGCAAAGAACTGATCGCGCGCGCGGTCCATACTGCGAGTGGACGCGCGGGAGCCTTCGTCGCGGTCAACGTCGCCGGCCTGGACGATGCGATGTTCTCCGACTCGCTGTTTGGTCATCGCCGCGGTGCGTATACCGGGGCCGATTCAGTTCGGAAGGGACTCGTCGAAAGCGCGGCCGACGGGACGCTCTTTCTTGACGAGATTGGAGATTTGGACAACGCGGCCCAGGTCAAGCTGCTGCGACTCCTCCAGGAGGACGAGTACTATCCGCTCGGGTCGGATGTGCCCGAACGGTCGCGCGCGCGCGTGGTGGCTGCGACCAACAGCGCGCTCGTCGACAAGGTCGAGGCCGGCACGTTCCGACGCGACCTCTACTATCGCCTGATGGCCCACCACGCCGCGCTGCCGCCGCTACGCGACCGGCTCGAGGATCTTGCACCGTTGGTGCAGCTGTTCGTTGCCGACGCGTGCGCCGCGTTCGCTCGGGAGCCGGTGCGGATAGCGCCGCGCGCGCTCGACGCGCTCCTTTCGTACGGCTTTCCCGGCAACGTTCGCGAGCTGCAGTCCATCGTGATCGACGCGGTGAGCCGCCTTGCCGCGGACACGCTCACCTACGATGACCTGGCACGACATAGCTCGCTCGAGCCGGTCGCGCGTCGTGAGGAGACCCCGCCGATCATCATCAACGGATCGCTACCGCGGCTCAGCGATGTGGAAGACTACCTCTACGCCGAGGCGCTGCGGCAGTCCGACGGAAACCAGACCGCAGCGGCAAGGCTGCTCGGCGTGTCGCAGTCGACGTTGAGCCGCTGGCTCGCGCGTGCAGCGAAGTCTCACCGTACCGATGCATAGTGCATAGCCAAGGCTGCGGCTCATGCGGATTGCATTGCGAACTGCATTCGAGCTGACTTCGGCGAACACAGCTGATCGGCAACTCATTCCAGTAGAGAGAGATATCAACACAGCCTTGTTGGCACGGTGGTTGCTTCCCGATCTGAGGTGGGTCTTACCCGCCGATGTAAAAACAGGGCCCGGGGGTCCAACCCCGCTGGACTTCCGGGCGCCCTTTCCCGCGGTTGATGGTCCGGACTGACACTGGTGCCGTAATTGTTGACGACCTAGACCGCGAGGTCACGGCACCTACAGGCGTGGCGTGCCCGGCAGGCCGCGGCTCGCAGCGCGACGACGGAGTATGGAGTAGCACTCGCATCGGAAACTGTCCTGCGATACTCTTGACGCGGGTTTCTGGTCTCCTGCGTCATTGCCCGTCAACAATTCCCGCACCAGTTCTCAATCCAGACGGTCTGTGACACGGTCCGGATGTCCTCCCCGGCCGTGGCGGATGGAGTCGGCGATGCGATCACGAAGCTCGGGTAGTGGAAGCGGTGTAGCGTGTACCTTCCTGCACGGGTGCTCGGTCGGGCGACCGTCGCTCAGGTTGTGGTTTGCGACCGTCCGTTCGATCAACGCGCGCGCATCGTCGCGCGGAGAGTCGAAGGCCGATACGATCGCGTCGATAGCCGCGAGCGCCGGCACGAGCGCCGACTCGTACAGGTCGACGAAGCTCGACGTACGTGTGTCCGCCGGGTCGCACGGGTGCGCCCAGGGTTTCTGCTGCAGGTTCAACACGTCGATCTCCTGCGGTACTTCCAGAGGGTGCACGATCGACAGCCACCTCGAGCTCGATGCCTCGGCGTGGGCCTGCTCCCGGGCCAGTCCGCGCTCGAGAAAGGTCGTGTCGATCAGGTTCGTGAACCGGTAGTACCCGATCGTGTCCAGGTACGCGCTTTCGAGCCGACGTTCAAGGAGCCCATCGCGCTCGGCCTTGCGGTAGGTTTGGCGCAGCGCCGACGCGAACATCGCGACCCATTCCCCCGGAGGATTATCGCCGCAGTCGACCTGCGAGTGGAAGTCGATATCGTTCGGGTGGCATCCGCGATCGCGCCGCAGGAGCTCCACGTCGATCAGTCGCTCCAGAAACGGGTGCATCGAGCGGTAGCGCGTGGTCGCCGGGTCGTCCTGGTCGACCCACCCGGAATGAGCGTTGATGAACGGGTGCGTCGCACGGTCGAGGATCGCGTGACCCACGAATCCTACAGCCCACGCGATCGGCCACGAATGGCGGCCGTAGCCATGAACGCGCGCCCAGTCTACCATGTGTGCTACTGCGCTACCGTATCCGTGGCGGTGCATCAGCGACCCGTATGCGAGCCCTGTCGGTCTGCGTCGCTGATTGTGGTAGAAGATATCGGGGCCCTGCGCGCCCAGAACCAGGTACCGTCGTAACGCGGGAGCGGCCAACGCGTCGAGACCGCTGTAACGGACGGTCCGCTCTGCAAACAGCAAGTGCGTGATGTGCGACGGCATGGTCGACAGCATACTACCGCGCGCGGCCGGTTGAAAACCGGCGCCCAAACCGGTAGAGTTTCGCTACACGCCAAGGAGTTGTCATGCCCACGTCGCGCGAGCCAGGTCAGAAGATCCTCGTCATCAACTGCGGATCATCATCGCTTAAGTACGAGGTGTACGACATGCCGTCGCGACACAGTCTCGGCAAGGGGCTCGTCGATCGGATCGGTATCGACGACGGCTCGATCACGCACGAAGGTGAGAACGGGAAGTACGAGCAGCAGACCGATATCCCGACGCACAAGCGCGCGATGGAGCTCGTGATCGACGCGCTGACCGACGAACACAACGGTATCATCGGTGCGCTCGATGAGATCTCGGGTGTCGGCCATCGCGTCGTGCACGGCGGTGAGGCGTACTCGGCATCGGTGATCATCGACGCGGACGTCGAGGCCGCGATCGAGCGCAACATCGAACTCGCGCCGATCCACAACCCGGCGAACCTCACCGGTATACGCGAGGCGCGCGCGGTTTTTCCGAAGCAGAACCACGTCGCAGTGTTCGACACTGCGTTCCACCAGACGATTCCCCCTGCCGCGTACCTCTACGGTCTGCCTCGTGAGCTCTACGACAAGTACCGTATCCGCAGGTACGGATTCCACGGGACGAGCCACCGCTACGTCGCGAACCAGGCTGCCGTGCTGTGCAAGCGCTCGCCCGACAACACGAACCTGATCACGTGCCACCTTGGCAACGGGTGCTCGGTGACCGCTATCAAGAACGGCCGCTCGATCGATACGTCGATGGGATTCACTCCGCTCGAAGGGCTTGTGATGGGAACACGGTCGGGGGACATCGATCCGGCGATCATCTTCTTCCTGCTCGAGCGTGGCATGACGCCGGATGAGCTCAACACGATGCTCAATAAGGCGAGCGGGCTCAAGGGCTTGAGCGGTATCTCGAATGATCTTCGCGACATCGAAGAGGCGGCCGAGCTCGGCGACCGTAACGCTGCCGACGCGCTCGACGTGTACGCGCACAAGGTCAGACAGTACATCGGCGCGTACGCGGCGGAGATCGTGAAGGTCGACATCCTCGTGTTCACCGGCGGGGTCGGGCAGTTCGGTACCCGGATGCGCGAGCGTATCTGCCGACGCCTGGAGAACCTCGGCATCGTGATGGACTACCGGCGTAACCTGGAGAATGGCCCACGCGCCGGGGTCATCTCGATGGACTACTCGCCGACGACCATCGTCGTGCAGCCGACCAACGAAGAGCTGCAGATAGCGATCGACACGTTTGGGCTCCTCTGACGTAACGATCACACAGGACGACTACCGACTCTTCCTGCGCTGTCCGCGGTCGCTCCACCGACGGCTGATCGGTGAACAGATCGCGGACGCCAATCCGGCCGACGCGCTCTATCCCGTTCGGTCGGAGCGCGAGCACGTGCGCGAGGTAGCTCGGCGGCTGTACGCGCCGCTTGTGTCCGACTCCGGGGAGGTCGACGTGAGAGTGGCGCGCCCTCCGTTTGCCGCGCGGGTCGATCTCCTTCATCCGCAGAAGCCCGACGGGATCGCCGCGGTCTTCGTGCGCGACGCGACAAGCATCAAGGGTTCGTATTTGGTCGACGCCGCTTTGGTCCGGTATTGCTGGCCCGACGAGCACCTCTCGAAGCTCTTCATATGTCATGTTCGCAAGGAGTACGAGCGACACGGCGCCGTCGACCCCGATGCCTGTCTTGCGGTTCACGATGTGACGCGCCGGGTCGACAAGCTGCTGGCGACCGAGCGCGATGCGCTCGACGCGCTCGCGTCGCTCCTGGCCGACGACCCGCTACTGTCGCGGTTCGCCGATGCGGTGTGCGATCGTCCTTCGTCGTGTCCGGTGTGCGGCGCCGATCGCTCACAACCGCCCGCCGATCACGTGTCGACGCTCTACCGCGGCGGCGCGCTGGTCAAGGAGCTCACCGACGACGGGTACGCCTCTCTGGTTGATGTCCCGCCCGAACGGCTCGTCCATCCCCGCCAACGGATTCAGCAGCACGCGGTGACGCACCGGACGCCGCACGTGAACCACGAGGCGCTCGGCGGGTTCATGGACCGACTCGTCTATCCGCTGGTCTACCTCGACTTCGAAGCGACGTGTACGGCGATTCCGCCGTACGATCGCGTGCGTGCGTGGGAGCACATACCGTATCTGTTCTCCGTTCATCGGGAGCCTGCCGCCGGAGCCGCGTTGACCCACGATTGCTTCGTGATGCGCCCGGGACACGACGACCGGATCGAGCTTGCCAATCGGCTGTGCGTCGCCCTCGGCGATTCGGGGAGCGTTGTGGTCTACAGCGCCGGTTTCGAGCGTGGAATCCTCGCGCGACTCGCCGAAGTGGTGCCCGAGTGCACCGCGCGGCTCACCGACGCGATCGACAGGATCGTCGATCTCCTTGACCCGTTCAACCAGTTCAGCTACTACCACCCCGAGCAGCGCGGCAAGGTCAGTCTGAAGACGATCTTGCCGCTGCTGTCGACCGATGGCTACGCCAACCTGTCGATCAGCGACGGGTACGCTGCGAACCGGGCGTACCGCTACCTCTGCGAGCGCGCGAATGATCCGGAATACGACCCGGCGGCTGCGTCTGCGCTGATCGACGACCTGGCCGAGTACTGCACGATGGATACGCTCGCGATGGTCCGAGTTATGGCGCGTCTGCGCGGCATCATGGGCGAACCGGGCCGCTTATGGCGACCCGGTAGAGAGTGATCTGCTTGGCTACTCGAAAAGCGCCGCGATCTCGCCCGCGTACTTTGACGCGACCACGTGCCGCTTGACTTCCTGTTTCTGCGACAGTTCGTCTCCTATCGTCAACGGCCCCGGAATCAGCGCAAACGGCCCGATTCGCTCAAACGCACGGAACCCGTTCTTTGCGCTCACGGTTTCACGGATGAGCGTCGCGAATCGCGCGCGGATCGCTTCGTCTGCAAGGAGCGCGACGTCGTACGCCGGATCACCGTCAACGACGCTCTGTTCGACCGCGAGCCGGAGTACCGCGTCGGGATTGGGTACGATCAGCAATCCCAGGTTCCGCTGATCCTGGCCCTGAAGGATCGCGTGATCGATCAGATCGCTCTCCTGGAGCTTCTGCTCGATCGGAAGCGGCTCAACGTTCTCTCCGCCGCGGAGCACGATCGTGTCCTTGTACCGACCCGTGATCCGTAGCTCATTGTCGTGCGTGAGCATCCCCAGGTCGCCGGTGTTGATCCACCCGTCCGCATTGAGTACCGACGCGGTCAGCTCGGGCTGCTTGTAGTAGCCCTTCATGACCTGAGGCCCCCGCGCCATGATCACGCCCTGTTTTCCCGGGGGGAGCGGTGCTCCAGCGTCGTCGACGATCGTGATCTGCGTCTCGGGAAAGACCGGGCCGACGGTGCCGGCAACCGGATGCCGCTGCGCGCGCACCGCGAGGACCGGTCCCGTCTCGGTCAGGCCGTAGCCTTCGAGGAGCAGGATCCCTGCCGCCTGGAAGAACGCGTCTACACCCGGGGGCAGCGCCCCGCCGCCGGAGATACCCGCGACGAATCGACCGCCGAGCTTCTGGCGGATCTTTCCGAACACGAGCAGTCCGCCGAGCGCGCGAAGCGGGTAGAGTGCGAGCCACGGCACGATTGCTGTGGCAGCGTCGACTACGCGGCTTCGTTTCGTGAACCGGGGCAACCGGCCGCGCAGCTTGTTGTTCAGCATGGCGTGGGCGCTACCGATCGCGACAAAGAAGCCAAACAGCGCCTGCTTGACCGCGCTCTGCGTCTTGACGTTGCGGTAGATGCCCGTCTGCACGGCTTCCCAGATGCGGGGCACCGACGCCATCCACGTAGGCCGGACCGTCTGCAGGTCGGCGAGCATCACGTGCCCGACCGGCTTGGAGTAGGCGAGGCACGACGCCGAGCCGATCGCGACGTACTGCATGATCCGCTCGAAGCTGTGCCAGACCGGCAGCACGCACAGCCAGATGTCACCGGCTCCGACTTCGATGAGATCCGGGACGTGTCGGACCTGATGGAGGAAGTTGCCGTGCGTGAGCATCACGCCCTTCGGCGTGCCGGTCGTCCCCGATGTGAAGATCAGCGTCGCGACATCGTCGGCCTCACCGCGTTCGCGGCACTCGGCAACCGCGTCGGGCCGGCTCTCCAGGAGCTCCCGTCCGCGCTGTTCGACCTCATCGATCGTGAGGATCTGTACGGAACCCGCCGCGCCGTACTCGGCGGCGATCTCGCCGACGAGTCGGTCGCGGGCATCGGTGTCAAGAAAGGTGATCAGACGGGTGAGTTTCGGTGTTTGCTTGATCGTCGAGACGATCTTGCGAACCTGCGCCGCGTCCTCTACGAAGGCGGTGCTGCAATCGGCGTAGTCCAGAATGTACGCAAGCTCGTGCGCCGGCGTATCATTGCCGCGCGGCACGTCGGCAGCTCCGATCGACAACGTCGCAAGGTCGGCGACGAGCCACTCGCCGCGGTTCTCCGCGACAAGTCCGACGTGATCTCCCCGTTCGATCCCGAGCGACAGCAGCCCGGCCGCGCATCGCTCGACGATGTCACGAAGCTCCGCGTACGTGCGGGTCTGAAACCCGGGCGAGGGGTCACCGGAGGTTCGGTGGGGGGGGCGAAGCATCTGTGCCGGATAGTCGCCGTGCGTGCGCGCGACTTCCTGGAGCGTGAGTGGGATGGTTGGTTTCATCGTTCCTACCTGGTCAGTTTCCGGGGAGATGCGCCCGGGTGGACGCCAAAAAAAAGCCGCCTCGTCGCCGAGGCGGCTTACTGACGATTCGCTCGCCTATCGGCGGCTCACCGTGAAGTCAGTGAAGTTCACCGCAAGGCTGTTCGTCCGAAGCGATACGTAGTTGCCGCGCAGGACCTGAGCGTCGAGCGGAACTTCGAACCAGAGTCCGGGAGCCGTGGGGTCTTCGACCAGCACCAGACCGGTGGAGTAGTTCACGCGGATCCGGATCCGGACCGGCTCGACCAGGAACGCTTCAAGATCGGCGATCGACAGGTTGATGCCGACCTCGGCGAGTGCACCCAGGATGTCTGTGTTGTACGGACCGTCCATAACCGCCATGGCGGTGTTCGATCGGCTGCGGTAGACCTGTCCGCGGAATCCGAAGTGTTCCGGGTTGTTGCGCAGCGTGCTCGTGCGCGTATCAAGGTTCAGCCACAGGAGGTACGAGTTACCTGCTCCCCATGCAAGGCGTGGTGGGCTGCTGTCGACACCGACCTGAATTCCGAATCCAGCGTGCAGCTGCTGCGCGCGAAGCGCCGCTGCGTCTGCGAAGCCACCGGCCTGGTAGCGAACGTTGAACGAAATCTCGATCTCGCCGGTCTGTGGGACGTTTCGAAGCATGCGGTCAGCGCGAGCGAGTCCCGTCGTGACGTCGCTCTGCGTGAACATGCCGCCACGGATACCCCACGAACCGAATGCCGGCTGCCAGTCGCCGAGCGTCTGGAAGTTGTACCCGGCGTCACTGATCCGGTCGTCAGGCATGCTGCCGTCGCTGCCCTGGTGGGAAAATGTCCCCGTCTCGCCCATATCGAGGCTGTGGCAGCGCGCCGCTTCTTCCA
>SKVA01000541.1 GCA_007129695.1 Spirochaetaceae bacterium
GCCGCGCTCCAGTTCCAGATCAACCCGCACTTTGTCTACAACACGATCGACCTGTTCCGGATGCGGCTCGAACTCGACGGAAGCTACGAAACTGCCGACGCGGTGACCAGCTTCGGCAAGATGGTCCGCTACTCGTTTACCGGAGACTCCATGTACGCGACCGTGGAGGCCGAGGTCGAGCATGTCCGGAACTTCGTCGCGCTCCAGTCGATCCGGTGTGCGTCGAGGGTTCAGTTGTCGGTGGATTGTCCGGCCACTCTCCTGTCACGGTCGATCATGAAGCTGGTGCTCCAACCGATCGTAGAGAACTGCGTGATCCACGGTCTGCGCCGCGACGGTAGCGAGATGTCGATCGGCGTTACGGTTCGCGATCGTCCCGGCCTGACAGTCGTCGAGATCACCGACGACGGTGAGGGCATGTCCACGCGTACGCTCCGTGAACTGCGCGCCAGGCTATCGTGCCGCGATATCACGTTCTCCGCGCGCGAGAGCGCTGCGGGCGGAATCGGCCTGGCGAACATCGCGGGTCGGTTGAGGCTCTTCTACGGCGAGACGGCATCGCTTCGGATCGTCAGCAAGGAATCGCATGGCACGCGAGTCACCGTCACAGTCCCGCGACAGTAGTGACGCGCGGATGCGCGTGCTCGTCGTCGACGACGAGCCGATGATCGCGCGCGGGATCAAGTCGATGCTCGAAAGGCTCGGCGATTCGCGGGTCGGCGAGGTACTCACCGCGTTTTCCGGAGCCGATGCAGTGGAGCGAATCCGCGATGCCCTGCCCGATGTCGTGATCCTGGACATCAGGATGCCGGGCATGACGGGTCTGGACGTGCTCGAGCGGTGCGCCTCCGGTGCGCGATCCGCCGCGTTCTTCGTGCTGAGCGGGCACGACGAGTTCGACTACGTCAAGCGAGCGTTCAAGCTCGGTGCGCTCGACTATCTGCTCAAGCCCGCGAGCCTCGACGATCTGTCGGCGCTCGTCGACACGGCCTCAGGCAGGATCCCGACAGCGCGGCTCGAATCGATCGCGGTCGACGTCACCGCGCGCTGGACTGTGCAGGTCGAAGTCGAGCGGGCGCTCGACGAACGCACCGCCACGACGATCGCAGAGGCGGTCGCCGGAACCTCGGCCGTGGGCGACTGGTACCGCTTCGCGGTTATCCGGACCTCGCGCGCGATCGCCGACGACGCGCTTTCGCTCCGTAAGCGCATCGGGCCGCAGCTCTGGGAACAGAGCGCGGGCCACGACGCGCGAGTCTACTTCTTCTGGACCCCTGATTCCGACCTGGGATTGCTGTGGAATCTACGCGACCGCGATTCGATCGAGCCGGTCGAGCGGTGCTGGACCGATCTGTCTCCGGGTATCCGCAACGCGTCGGGGAGTTTCTTCGCGGTCGGCGACGCGGTCGGTGGGGATGCGCGCGTGGCCGCCGCGTACGACAGCGTTGTGTCGATTCTGCTCTACCGGTTCGCGGTCGGCGATCGGTCGCATGCAAGCGCAGCCGAGGTTCGCGACCGGTTCGGCATACCTTCGGCGATCAACGTCGAAGACGTAGTTCGCGACGCCGAGTCGGGGCGCATCGAGCTCTTAGTCGACGCGTCGAACCGCATATTCGCCGATTCGGCGTACGGGCACGGAAGCGCGCTTTCAACCGCGTACGATTCGCTTGTCGATTCGCTCGCGCGGTACTGCGAGCGAGCCGGCATCTCAGTGCCCGCAATCCGGCGAATGCCCGAGCTCGACTCGTTGCGGCACGTCCGCGAAGAGATCGCACACGCGGCCGCCGCGGTGCGAAGCGCGACGATGGCACCGCTCGACTCGACGCACCCGGTCGACTACGCGATCGAGTACGTAGACGGCCACCTGGCCGAAGAGCTGTCGATGGCTCAGGTAGCCGAAGCGGCCGGGATGAGCTACTCGCACTTCAGCCGCGTGTTCAAGGAGCGCACCGGGGAGGGGTTCAACCGCTATCTGCTGCGACGACGGATGGAGCGCGCGCGCGCGATGCTCGCGCGGCCGACCGTCCGCGTCTCCGAAGTCGCGTACGCGGTCGGTTACCGCAGCCATAAGCACTTCACACGCGCGTTCAGAGACTACTACGGCAGGACGCCGTCTGAGGTCCGCGGCGTCCCGCTGTAGCGGCGGTTCAGAACGCGTTGCGCGGCACCTCTTTCGCCCGGGCATCGGTCGGGGCGACCGCACCCGACGCAACGTCGTAGAGCGAGCGATGCGCGGCCAGGATTCCTTCGACAAACTCGTCGTACGGACGCCTGCAGACATCCTCGACCCCGATGTTCCAGTTCTCTCCGTCGAACCGGCCGAGCGTCGCCTCGTCGGCGACCGTGAAGTAGTGTGCGCCCACGCAGTACGGATTCGCCGCTGCGCGTTCCAGATAGTAGCGGTACCCGATGCCGCGGTCGGTCTGCGACTCGACGCCGCGCAGCGCATTCGCGACCAGGCCCCGGTCGAGCGCTCCGAAGTGGTACTCGCCGATCATGATCGGGAGGTCTACCGCCTTGCCAACCGCGTCGATGTGGTCGGTCGGATCCATCTGGTAGCAGTTGATAGAGAATACGTCGAAGCAGTCGGAACCTTCGAGCAGGAGATCGCTTGCGACGTACGCGTAGCGCATCCCCAGGTTCAGGTGGTCGGGGTCGACGCGTCGGCACGCCTGGCTCGGGAGCTCGACGTATCGTCTGATCATGATCCGGGAGAACGCGGTGAGATCGTCATCCGCCGCGGCCGACGAACGACTCGCGTGCGGCAGGACGCGTGTCTCAAGGTCGGCGAACGACGACAGTTCGACGCGCCACGCGGCGTTGAGCTTCGCGATGTCTCCGTTGTACTTCTGTGACAGGTGAGCGGCGAGCGCGCGCCTGGACGCCGGCGCATCGGTCGTCGCCAGCACCTCTTCGGCGATGTTGAGCCCGCGCACGAACGCCCACGTGGGCTCGTTGCGCAGGAAGTACCCGATCAGAAGCGGGTCGCCGCGGAACTCGTCGAGCTGCGCGGCAAAGGTGTTCGCGTTGCGCTCGAACTCGTTGTCGAACACGTCGGGGAAGTCCCGGAAGATCTTCTTCTGCGTCGACGGAAAATCGACGAGCGGCCAGACGTACGGGAGCCCGGCGGTTCGGGTGATCCCGCGGTCTGACCAGTTCGCGATCGTGTTGAACCCCCACTCGCGCAATCGGTGCGCGGTGAGCGTCTCCCACCGGTCGCGCCACTCGGAGCCGAACGCGCGGA
>SKVA01000550.1 GCA_007129695.1 Spirochaetaceae bacterium
TTCAAGGAGGGGCTGTCGGTAATCGAGTTCTTCATCTCGACCAACGGCGCGCGTAAGGGTCTCGCGGACACGGCGCTCAAGACCGCCGACGCCGGGTATCTCACGCGACGACTTGTCGACATCGCGCAGGACGTGGTCGTGACCGAGGTCGACTGTGGAACGATCAACGGGATCGACACGGTGGCTCTCAAGGACGGCGAAGAGATGGTCGAATCGCTCGCCGACCGGATCACCGGGCGGTACACGCTCGAGCGCGTCAAGCATCCGATCACCGGTGAGATCATCATCGACGTGAACGAAGAGGTCTCCGACGCCCAGGCCCTGCTCATCGAGCAGGTCGGGATCGAGTCGGTCCGGATCCGGACCGTCCTGACGTGCGAAGCCGAACACGGTACATGCCAGCGCTGCTACGGCCGCAACCTTGCGACCAACCTTCCCGTCCAGATCGGCGAGGCGGTCGGTATCATCGCCGCGCAGAGCATCGGCCAGCCGGGCACGCAGCTGACGATGCGCACCTTCCATATCGGCGGTGCCGCGACGAAGGGGAGCGAGGAGAACCGCGTCTATCTCAAGTACCCCGCGTTCGTTCGGTCGATCACCGGAAACACCGTGTCGATGTCGTCGGGCGCGAAGCTGCTGACGCGAAAGGGCTCGGTGACCGTCGCGCGCGTTCTTGACCGGATTCCGGTGGAAAAGAAGGACAAGCTCGAGGTGGCCGACGGAGACAAGGTTGCCACCGGTCAGGCTCTGCTCAAGCGGGGCAAGGAAACTGTCCTTGCCGCGGCGAACGCGTACGTCGTCGTCCGCGACGACGGCGATGAGGTTCTCCTGATCGCGCAGGACCAGATCCTCGAGGTCCGCAATGGCGCCGAGTTTCTGACCGACGTCGGCCAGATCGTCGACGCCGAAGAGCCGGTTGCGATCTTCGATCCGTTCAGCGAACCGATCATCTGCGAGTTCGACGGAGTCGCGCAGTTGAAGGACGTGGTTCAGGGTACGACGCTGAAGGAAGAGATCAACGAAGATACCGGCAACGTCGAAAAGAAGATCACCGAGTTCACGCTCGAATCGCTGCAGCCACGCGTCGTGATCAAGGACCAGAACGGCAAGGAGCTTGCAACGTACTACCTTCCCGGTTCGGCGTACCTCAACGTCGAAGACGGCGAACGAGTCAAGGCCGGGCGCACGCTCGCAAAGCTGCTTCGCGACAGCGTCAAGACCGCCGATATTACGGGTGGTCTGCCGCGAGTCGGCGAGTTGTTCGAGGCGCGCCGACCAAAAACCCCGACCGTCCTGGCGCAGGTCAGCGGAACGGTCAGCTTCAAGCCGATCGTGAAGGGCAAGCGCGTTGTCGTCGTGGAGGACGTTCACGGCAAGGAGTACAAGCACCTTGTGCCGATGGGCAAGCATCTGCTCGTCCGTCAGGGCGACACCGTGCGCGCGGGCGAAATGCTGTGCGACGGCGCGGTCGACCCGCACGACGTGCTCCAGATTCTCGGAGAGAACGCATTGCAGGCGTTCCTGGTCAACGAGGTGCAGGAAGTCTATCGGCTGCAAGGCGTCAATATTAACGACAAGCACATCGGTGTGATCATCCGCCAGATGATGCGAAAGATTGAGATCGTCGGAGTGGGCGACACCAACTTCATCTTCGGCCAGCAGGTGGACAAGTACCGCTTTCATACGGAGAACCGCAAGGTCATGCGCGAGGGCGGGCAGCCCGCCATCGCGCGGCCGCTGCTGCTCGGGATCACGCGGGCAAGCCTCAACATCGACAGCTTCATCTCCGCGGCTTCGTTCCAGGAGACCACGCGCGTCTTGACGAACGCGGCGATCGCGGGCGCGACCGATCTGCTTCACGGGCTGAAGGAGAACGTCATCATCGGCCACCTCATTCCCGCCGGAACGGGAATCAAGCAGTACAAGAACGTGAAGCTGTTCGACGAGCATCGCGACGATCTTGATGCGCACATGCAGCAGATTCTTGAACAGCGCGCGCGCGAGCGCGAGCTCGAAGAACAAGCCGAGCGAGAAGAGGCGGAAATCCTCGATTGACGGGCCCCGGGCCCAATGCCGTGCGGGAAGGTGGGGGGTGAGCGGTGGACTTTTGCGCGCGCTCTGCTTGACAACGATATAGTCAGTTGGTAGATTACCAGCTCACGAATGAACGAAGGGAGTGTCCAGGAACTATGCCAACTATAAATCAGTTGGTTCGGAAGGGCCGTAAGGCCATCAAGAAGGGTAACAAGGCCCCGGCGTTGCAGTCGTGCCCTCAGAAGCGCGGCGTCTGCACCAGAGTCTTTACGTTTACTCCGAAGAAGCCGAACTCTGCGCTACGAAAGGTTGCCCGTGTCCGGCTTGTCAATGGGATCGAAGTGACCGCCTACATCCCGGGCATTGGTCATAATCTTCAGGAGCACTCGGTGGTCCTTCTTCGGGGTGGCCGCGTCAAGGACCTTCCTGGTGTGCGCTACCACATCGTTCGTGGCGCGAAGGATACCCTGGGCGTCGATGACCGACGCAAGGCGCGTTCCAAGTATGGAACGAAGCGACCGAAGGCGTAGGTAGAGATATGCCACGCCGTCACGTAGTACCAAGAAAAGCAGCCGTACCCGATCCGCGGTACGGCAATAGCGTCGTTGCGAAGTTCGTGACCCGGATGATGCTCGACGGGAAGAAGTCCACCGCTCAGTCCGTTTTCTACGGAGCGATGGACGACATAGAGAAGAAGAGCGAGGCGCCCGCGCTTGAGGCATTCCTGAAGGCGATAGAGAACGTGAAGCCGACAGTCGAAGTCAAAAGTCGACGGGTAGGTGGTTCTACGTATCAGGTGCCGGTCGAGGTTCGTGAGACCCGTCGCGAGGCTCTGGCGATGCGCTGGATCATCGCCGCGGCCCGCGCGCGCAGCGGACGAAGCATGAGCCAGAAGCTCGGCGCGGAAATCGTCGACGCGGCAAACCAGACGGGTACCGCGTTCAAGAAGAAGGAAGACACGCACCGGATGGCGGAGGCCAACAAGGCCTTCAGTCACTATCGCTGGTAGCGATAATGGCAGGCAGAACCGCTTGCGGTTCTGCACTCAAACTACCGGTGGTAGATTGATCGCGGGAGGCATGGCCTCCTGAGCGCCCCGCTGGCCGGGGTGCTCCCAAACGGGTGCCGGTGCGGTGCCCGGACGGGCTTGAGACGACTGCGGTCGTCCGTCGTTCTTTTACAGCAGACTCGCATCTGCACGCACCAAA
>SKVA01000257.1 GCA_007129695.1 Spirochaetaceae bacterium
AAAGCGGGTCACCGATCTGCTGGATGACACCATCGCGCATGACGACGATCTTGTCGCCCATCGTCATCGCTTCGACCTGGTCGTGCGTGACGTAGACCATCGTCGCCTGGAGGCGGTTGTGCAGACCCGATATCTCTGCGCGCATCTGGACCCGCAGCTTTGCATCCAGGTTCGACAGCGGCTCATCGAAGAGGAAGACCTTCGGCTTTCGAACGATAGCACGGCCGACTGCGACGCGCTGCCGCTGCCCGCCCGACAGCGCCTTCGGCTTGCGGTCGAGGAGCTCTTCGATGTCAAGAATGCGGGCAGCTTCGTCGACGCGGTTCTTGATCTCTTCCTTCTGGAACTTGCGGATCTTCAGACCAAACGCCATGTTGTCGTACACCGTCATATGCGGGTAGAGCGCGTAGTTCTGGAAGACCATCGCGATGTCTCGATCCTTCGGTGGCACATCGTTGACGAGCTTACCATCGATGTAGAGCTCGCCTCCGGTGATGTCCTCAAGACCGGCAATCATGCGGAGCGTAGTCGTCTTGCCACAACCCGACGGGCCGACAAGAACGACGAACTCCTCGTCCTGAACGGTGATGTTGGCGTTCTTGACCGCCTGAACATTCCCTTCATAGACCTTGCTGATTGACTTCAGTTCAACTGTAGCCATTGATACCTCCGTATCTTATTCTATAGGCGTTCATTGTACGGGCAGATTGCCGATTCTGTCAAACAGAAGATGCGCCGATGAGCCCAGTTTTTCGGCCGGTTCGGCGGTTCGACCAGGATAGTGAGGAGCAGACCGAGTGAACGACCGTCGCAGAAGCCCTTCGCCCCGACCGATCGTGCGATTCGTCGCCGTTCTGGCGCTGAGCGGGGCGATCGTACTCGTCGTTGCGATCGTCGCAGCGGTGGCCGCGGCGCACCTGACAAGCGGGCTCCTGTTTCACCCCGCCGGGCTGCCGGGGTCGGTGTTCGACGCGGAACGCGGCGACGTGGACTCCGTCGTCGACGAGATCGTTTTCGAGATCAGACCCAATCAGACGTTGCGAACGATAAGCCGGAACATGGTCAACCTGGGGCTCGCGCGCAACGCGCTCGTGATCGAGGTGTACGGTCGGTTCAGGGAGTACGATCGGCGACTCCAGGCCGGGCGCTACCTGGTCACCCCGACGATGGCCCCGGTCGAGATCATCGAGAAGATCATCGCCGGCGACGCGGTCTTTGATGAGTTGACGATCACGATCCCCGAAGGGTGGACGGTCGTGCAGATCGCCGACCACCTGGACCGGGTCGGGCTGTTCACGGCCGACCGTTTCCTGGAAGCCGCGTTGATGCAGGAGGCGTACCGCGACTTCGCCTTGCTCTCCGACCTTCGTGACGGCAAGATCCTGGACGGATATCTGTTTCCCGATACGTACCGGATCTTCGCCGACAGCACTCCCCAATCGGTCGTCCGACGAATGCTCTCAAACCTCCACGCACGATTCACCGCCGACGTGCTCGTCCAGGCCGCCGACCGTGGAATGTCGCCGCACGAAGTGCTGACGCTCGCTTCGATCGTCCAGGCGGAGGCCGGCGGTGCGTACCAGATGGCCGATGTGGCCGGCGTGTTCGCCAACCGGTTGCGCGACCGGATCAGGCTCGAGTCCGACGCGACGGTAAACTACGCGCTCGGCACCAGCAAGCGCCAGCCGACGTTCGCGGACGTTGCCGTACAGCATCCGTACAACACGTACCAGAATTTCGGGTTGCCGCCCGGTCCGATCGGAAGTCCCGGCATGGACGCGATACGCGCGACGGTCGCGCCGAACGTCCACGATTTCTTCTTCTTCCTTCATCCCCCCGATCGGAGGATCGTGCTGTCACGGACTTTCGCCGAGCACCTGCAGAACAAAGCCCGATACCTCGACTGAGGTCTACTGTTCCTGTTGGAGAAGCCACGCGCGGATGCTGCCATCCATGTCCCGAGCCTGTGGAGTCCCACGTATCTCGCGGGCGAGCCACGGTCGCACGACCTGTTCGGTCAGTTCGCCCCAGTGGCGCGGGCTCGGCTCGGGAAAGAGAAGCTGGCCGGCCGAAGGAACTCTGCCGACAAGCTGCGGATACACGGTCGGCATGAACCGCTCGGTGACGCGCCAGAGCGCCGGGAACCCGCCGGCGAGCCCGAATGAGTCGCTGCGGTCGCGGTGCGACCCCGCGATGATCGCGCGCTGCGTGTCCGCGGTGAACAACCACGTCAGGAACCCTTCGGCACCGCGGGGGTTCGGCGCGTGCCGCGGAATACCGACGTAGACGACGTCCTCGAGCACGTTGATCGCGTGTTCGGATCCCAGCCAGCGGAAACGCAGTCCAGCTCGTCGCACGTCGCTGAGCCCGAAGAAGCCCGCCGAGTCGGCATAGCCGTAGGCGATGCGGCCCTGGCGAACGAGCTCGACCGACGGCTCGTAGAGATAGCGGTCGGCGAAGGACGACGCGGCGCCGAGCCCACCGTTCCACTCGTCGATCCAGCGCTGCGCGGCAGTTATACCGGCAACGACCCCCGCGAACGGAAGCCGGGGCGTACCGTCGTCGCTCTCCCGGACCCGCATTCCGTGGATTCGCGCGAGCTCGTAGAGGAACCGGTCGTTCCAGAGCGGCGAATAGGAGATGCGTGTGAGGCGTCCGGCGGCGATCTCGTTGAAGCCTTCGCTGCGCGCCTGCATCTCGTCGGGCGTGATGATGATCGGCTCGCCGTACGTCGGGATGCGGCCGGCGAAATAGATCAGCGGAAGGTTGAACGATACCGGCAGGAGGTATTGCCGACCGTCGTGGCTTCCCGCCGCGACCAGCGGCGCGTAGAAAGCGGTCAGGTCGATACCCGCGCGTATCGGTCGGTCCAACGGTCGCAACAGCTGTGCGGTGTGTCGGTCTTCGATATACGTGGATACCACCAGATCGGGCTGCGACGGTGCCAGGCGCAGCTGCCGGCCGATGTCGGTCCGGTAGACGAGCTCGATGACCGGTCGGTCGTGCGTCGCGTTGAACCGTTCGACGATCGGGGCCATTTCCGCGATATCGGTCCAGAGCACGATCGACGCGGGTTGCGCGCAGCCGACCAGGAACAGACCGATTGTGATCGATAGAAGCAGCGCGTGGGGCAGACGGACGATGGGCACGCGCCACTCTACGATCGCGAGCCGACGCTGTCAATCGCACGCGTAGAAGAAGTATACTATCCGGGTGCAGACCAAGGATGAACAGATCATG
>SKVA01000471.1 GCA_007129695.1 Spirochaetaceae bacterium
CTCATCGCGTGGACGTCGTACCTGCTCGGTGACACGCTGGACGCAGTCTCTCCGGTGGTACGGGCACGAATGACGCTCGAGATCCGGCGGCGGATTCTCGATCCGTTGCTTGAGCGCGACGACTTCGCGTGGATGGGCTTCACACTCCGCGAGGGCCACCGCCGCGTGAACAACTGGAACCCGTGGATCTGCTCCAACTGGCTCGCGGCGACGCTGCTAATCGAGACCGACGAAGACCGTCGAACGCAGTCGGTTTCCAAAATACTGAGGGCGGTCGACAACTTCATCGACCCGTACCCGGAGGACGGCGGGTGCGACGAAGGGCCGAGTTACTGGGGACGCGCGGGGGCGTCTCTATACGACAACCTGGACCTTCTGTATACCGCGTCGAACGGACGCATCGACGTGTACGCTGAGCCGAAAATCGCCGAAATCGGCCGTTTCATCTACCGGGTGCATATCGATGGGGACTACTATATCAACTTCGCCGATGCGCCCGCGCTTGTGTACCCTGAGGCCGCCCTCGTATACCGGTACGGTGAGGCGATCCGCGACGATGCGATGATGCAGCACGGACGGTGGCTTGCCGGGCGGCAGGGTCTCATCGATCACGGATACGCCGCGAAGGACACGATGATTCAGGCGAACTTCCAGCGGCTCCTGCGGGGGCTGTTTTCGATCGCTCATCTGTCCAGTGCTCCAGCGCCGCCGCTCCCCCGTGATACCTGGCTTCCCGACATCAACGTGATGGTCGCTCGTGACCGGTCGGGATCGTCCGAAGGGTTCTTCCTCGGCGCAAAGGGCGGCTGCAACGCCGAGAGCCACAATCACAACGATGTGGGGAACTTCGTCGTGTATGTCGACGGGAAGCCGTTGATCGTTGATGCGGGCGTCGAGACGTACTCAGCCAAGACGTTTGGGCCGGATCGCTACTCGATCTGGACGATGCGCTCGTCGCACCACACGCTGCTGCCGACGATTGATGGAGTTGAGCAACGCACAGGCTTTGAGTTCCGCGCGACCGACGTCGAGTATCGAAGCGGTGATGACTCGGCAGTCCTCGAGCTCGACGTTGCCGCCGCGTACCCGCCGGAGGCCAGGATCAAGACCTGGCGCCGCGCGCTCGAGCTGAAGCGGGGCGACCGCGTCACTGTAACCGATACGTACGGCCTGACCGCTGATGTCGCGGAGATCGACGTTGCGATCGTGACACCGTGTTCGGTCGACCTGACGTCTCCCGGCATCGTTGCGCTCGCGGAGCGGGAGACTGTCGACGGTCGATCATCGGCGGCCGGTAAGGTCGCGTACGACGCGGCGCTGCTGTCCGTGTCGGTCGAGACCGTCCAAATCACCGACGAGCGACTCGGCGCGACGTGGGGCGACCGAATCTACCGGGTTGTGCTCACGGCGAAGACGCCCGCGCGCGACGGCGTCTGGTCTTACACGATTACGCGGTGAACGCGACGGAGCGCGTCCCGACCGGGATAAGCCTCGTGGCGGCTCCGGGGAGATTCGCGGCGGCGGCCCGCTCCGGGAGCCGCCGCGCTCCGGCGCAAATCTGAGTGACACCCGACTGCACGCCTGACGAGCTTCACCGTCGTCCGGGGCACACAGAATTCGGGAGTTACTTTTTTTTGACAGCTCAAATAACGTCATGCTATACTCATTTTCACGTTGATGGGGTTGAGTTTTCACGACTCCGATCATCATATTGTAGGTAAGCGCCGTTGATCGGCGGCCCGGGCGCTCTCGGCGAAATCCAAGCGTTGCGGTGTGGGGATCCGGATACGCCGGTAAGCCGCTGCGTGTGAGGAGGGCATAGAGAACCATGGTTACGTACATTCTGCGTCGAATCCTGTACATGATCCCGACGGTGATCATGATCTCGATCGTCGCGTTTGCGATCATACAGCTGCCCCCGGGAGATTATCTGAGTACGCTGATGGCTCAGATGGCCGAAGAGGGAGAGGCGATTCAGCAGGATCAGCTTGCACGGATGATCCAGAGGTATGGGCTCGAACAGCCGGTGCACATACAGTACCTGAGGTGGGTGCAGGGGATCATCACGCGTGGAGACTTCGGGATGTCGTTCGAGTGGGGCATACCGGTATCCCGGCTGATCTGGTCGCGGCTTGCGCTCACGTTTGTGTTGTCGTTCACGACAACGATCTTCATCTGGATCGTCGCAATTCCAATCGGCATCTACTCGGCTCTCAGACAGTATTCTGCGGGAGACTATGTCGCGACGACGGTGGGATTTCTTGGGTTGGCGACGCCGAACTTCCTGCTCGCGCTGATCTTCATGTGGATCGCGTTCGCATACTTTGGGCAGAGCGTCGGTGGGCTTTTCTCGTCAGAGTTCGTCGACGCTCCGTGGAGTATCGCAAGAGTCATCGATATGTTTTCGAACCTGTGGATACCGGTAATAGTGCTCGGAACCGCGGGAACTGCCGGTTTGATCCGCCAGATGCGTGCAAACCTGCTTGATGAGCTGAAAAAACCGTACGTGACGACCGCGCGGTCGAAGGGGCTTCGCGAGCGGACGGTGATCTGGCGATATCCGGTCCGGATCGCGCTGAACTTCTTCGTGAGCGCGCAGGCGAACATTCTTGTGACGCTCGTGTCCGGGGCCGCGATCGTCTCGATCGTGTTGAGCCTACCGACGACGGGGCCCCTGTTGTTACGCTCCCTGATGGCGCAGGACATGTACCTTGCGGGCAGCTTCATCCTGATGCTCAGCGTACTGAACGTCATCAGCACGTTGTTGTCGGATATCGCGCTTGCCGCGCTTGATCCGCGGATCCGCTACACCAAGGGGTAAGGAGGCCTTCGGCTATGTCTGACAGTCATGAAAGAAAGACGCCGCTTGCGACGCACGACCCGTCAGCGATAACCGAAGAAGCGGCTGGAGCGAGAGGGGAACCAGGGGTCCGGACTGCCGGAGGGGAATTAGCCGAACCCGTTGTGTCGAACGTCAGCGACGAGTACGCGTTCCTCGGCCAATGGGCGCTAATGTGGAGAAAGTTCCGCAAGCACAAGCTCGCGGTGGTCGGCGGAATCGTGACCGGGATCTTTTACCTGATCGCGCTGTTCGCGGAGTTTATCGCGCCGTTTCCAACCGCGGTGTACAACCGCGAGTATCCGTACGCGCCGCCGCAGCGGATACGGCTGATCCTGCGCACGGACGAGGGCACATCGCTCACGCCTCACGTGCTCGGGCTTGACTCGGA